>JAFTFE010000163.1 GCA_017449765.1 Lachnospiraceae bacterium
AGTAAAGGAAGCTTTGATGTGTTGACTCCACAAATAACCACTTTGTTAAGTGCCATCTTCTTGTTCCTCCCAAAGTATAACTTATACTTTAAAGGATTCACATTTGTGGTAATTTCTATTCAATTATTAAAATGGTATTTTAAGGTAAGTTCATGTTAAAGTTAATGTTACTGCTGATTGTCGGAAAGCATCTTAACCTTAGTATCATAAAGCTTCTTTGACAAATCCACATAGTGAATATGAGGATTTTCGTAACGCTGTTCTTCTTCCCATACCTTACTCTTAAGCTGCTCCGCAACATATGCCTTAATATCTTTAAGCTCCGGCTTGTCATATACAAGCTTACCGTCTCTGAATATAGGAACCTGAAGCTCTTTAATATCAACATTTTCAAACTTCATCTTCTTCCAAGGCTTCTTCGGATCAACATATGCAAACGGCTCATCCGGCTTAACTTCTTCATCATTAAGGGTAATAAGGTCTGCAAGTCCATAGCCGGTCTCTCTGCTGAATATTCTCCAGAGACGCTTCTTGCCCGGATTGGTAATCTTCTCAACATTTTCGGAAATCTTAATCTTAGGCTCGTACTCGCCGTCCTTTCCATCCTTAACCGCAACAAGCTTATATACACCGCCGAATACAGGGTCAGACTTTGAAGTAATCATTCTCTCGCCTACACCGTAGGAATTAATTCTTGCCCCCTGCTTATTAAGAGATCTTATAAGGTATTCATCAACGCTGTTTGATACAACGACATTACAATCCTCCATACCATTTGCATCAAGCTGCTTTCTAATCTTTTTTGAGAAATAAGCAAGGTCACCGCTGTCTATTCTTACTCCCTTAAGTCTCTTGCCCATAGGTTCAAGAACTTCCTTAGCGACCTTAATAGCGTTTACAAGTCCGCTGTTAAGTATGTCATAGGTATCAATAAGAAGTGTACAGTTGTCAGGATAGACCTCTGCATATGCCTTAAATGCTTCGTATTCGGTATCAAAAAACTGAACCCAGCTATGTGCCATGGTTCCTATGGCAGGTACACCGAACATCTCGTCGGCAAGTACCGTAGCTGTCGCAGCCGCGCCGCCTATATATGCTGCCCTAGCACCAAGTGTAGCAGCATCGGCACCATGTGCACGTCTTGCACCAAACTCCATTACTATAGCCCCTGTATCTCCTGCCGCACGGCAGATTCTTGATGCCTTGGTAGCTATAAGTGACTGGAAGTTAATCGTAAGCAAAAGCATGGTTTCCAAAAGCTGTGCTTCTATAACCGGCGCTGTCACCGTAACAAGCGGAGTATTGGGATAGACTATTGTTCCCTCAGGAACAGCATCTATATTTCCTGTGAATTTAAAGTTCTTAAGATAATTCAAAAAATCCTCTGAGAACTCACCTTTACTGCGAAGATACTCTATATCCTCATCATTAAACTTAAGATTCTCAATATATTCTATAAGCTGCTCAAGTCCTGCAGATACAACAAAACCACCATTGTCAGGATTGTTGCGATAGAACATATCAAAAACCGCAATTCTGTCTCTGTAGCCCTTTTGAAAATATCCGTTTGACATTGTAAGCTCATAGTAGTCCATAAGCATAGTCAGATTCCTCATTACTTTAGTACCTCTCTTTCTATATCAGCCGGTGTCTCGGCAAAAATATCCGCTCCATTTTCTATAAGATAGTCCTTGTCTCTGAATCCCCAGAGACAGGATATACAAGGAAGACCTGCATTCTTTGCTGTCTCCATATCCACCTCAGAATCACCTGCATATATTGTGTTATCCACATCACTTCCAAGGATTTCCAAAGCTCTAAAACACGAATCCGGTGCAGGCTTTCTCTTGTATTCCGGAGAATCACCTATCGCTACATCCACCACATCTTTAAAAAATCTTTCGTATAAATCATCAACCGCACTTTGTATCTTGTTTGACACAATAGCCATCCTTATACCCTTTTTCTTCAAGGAATGCATAAGCTCTATAACACCCTCGTACGGCTTAGTTTTATCCTGATTATGAACATTGTAATATTCCTTGAAGTATGCAATCGACTTCTCAAATTCCTCATCATCTGTTCCTTCAGGTAAAGATTTTCTCATAAGAACCTTTACACCGTTTCCAAGAAAAAATCTCACCTCAGACTTGGTTCTAAGAGGATACCCCATCTTATCCAGCGCATAATTCACACTGTCATATAAGTCATCAAGAGTATTAAGAAGCGTCCCATCCAAATCAAAAATAATTGTACTGTAACTCATAACATTTATTCAGTCCTATCCTGTAAGATACTGTATATGCGTGACCTGTAAAAGTATACTTTAACTCCCTTCACGCAAATCGCACTTATTATAACATCTAAGCCAAAATATATAAAGAAAAATTTTGATTATTGATTTAAAGGTTCTCATAAAATATAATATGTTATATTAGGATTTCACAGAATTACAAAGTAATGAAGCAACTTGCATATCATTGGTTACAATGTGCTTTACCTTGTTTAAGTAAAGCACAATATCGGAGAAAGAGAATGAAATTTTTTTATAACAGAAAAAAAGAAGAATCGGAAATATTTGATGCTGCACATGATGCATTTATAACGAATATCAATCACTCCATCAGAACTCCCATGCACATAATACTCAGTATGTGTGACCTTATCATGCAGGAAAGCAACTCAGATGAAATAATCGAATATGCCTTTAATGCGCGAAGAGCCGGAAAGATACTTCAGGCGCTTATGAATAAATACTATTTTTATTCCAGACTGCGTGTAGGAAGCATATCGCCGATGGAGACACAGTTTCCTGCTCTAAAAGCTATAACCGGCTTTATAAGTGCAACCAAGTCCGAATGTCACAAAAAGAACATAAGCTTTACATCAGATATATCAAAGAAAATTCCGAATATACTTACAGGCGACAATCTGCTTCTCACGCAAATATTATTTAATTCATCTTCGCTCGCAACAAGAAATGACAGAGCAACCTTTCTGACAGAAAAGATTGAGTGGGAAGAAATTGATGATGATAACGGAAACCTTCTCATAACCATTTCCTGTGACATAGGAGAATCAGACGTATCTGACATAATTACAAATAATGTAGAATATGAACTCCATATGCTTGAACTGATAACAGATTGTATGCATGGTAAAATGAATTTAATAACGGAAGGAAAGATAAAAACACTTAATTTTGTTCTTCCTTTTGAGATAGCCAAAAATCAGGAATACACGGAAGATACAAAGGCCATATCTTATACGGCAAGAAAGGCAAGACTTCTATTGGTGGATGATAATGAACTGAACATCCATATTGTTACCATGCTGCTTAAATCAACTGAAATTTCTATGGACACTGTTCTAAGCGGAGCCGAAGCGCTTGAACTGATACAGGCTAATCACTATGACATCATGCTTATAGACTACATGATGCCCGGTATGAACGGTATAGATTTACTGAACAATATCAAGGAAAAATATCCTGATGTATACGAAAAAACTCCTATATTTGCATTGACTGCCGCCGTCAACACAGAGGCGAGAGACAAGCTTTTAAATGCAGGATTCAAGGGATTTATACCAAAGCCGGTAGAAGGGAATATTTTAGCCTATATAGTTAAAAACAATCTCCCTCCTGAGCTGATAGAGAAAAAATCCGACCTGTTAGGCTCGGATAGTCTCGATAAAGAAGTATTTGAGAACTATTCCGATGCAATAAAAAAATATGACATAAATCTTACCGAAGGATTAAAATATACCAGCTATGACCTTGACCAGTATGCAACGGTAGCTGAGATTATGGTCAAAAATTACGAATCAACTCGTGAACGTGTGGAAACCTATTATAAGGATGACAATATAAATGATTTGGGCATAACCGTACACTCATTAAAAAGCAATTCCAAATTCATAGGCGCCATAAACCTTCCTGTTATTGCGCTTGGTATTGAATTAAAGGCTGAAGAAAACGACAAAGACTATATAACACTTTCCCTTCCGCTTCTTTATTACGAATGGGAAAAAATGATTAAAGGTTTAAAAGAATTTCTTGACACTTACAAAAAATCAGTTATATTTAAAGAAGATGCTTCTGATAATATTGCTGTAAATTATGATACGTATTTAGATGACATCATGGAATTTGTAGATAATTTTCAGCCGGAGCCTGCAATCAAACTTATTGACGAAATACTTCGCCGACAGATTGCAGATGCCGATTATGATATACTTAATAAGATAAAAGAAGCTATCGAAAATTTTGAATATGACGAAGCCATAAGCTTACTTAAGGAGAAAAATAATGTCTCAGGAACCATACCGACTAATGATAATTGACGATGATTTATCACTCTTAAAATCTATAGAGCCACTGCTTATAAAGGAGGGCTATATAGTAAGCCTTGCCAAATCCGGCAAACAGGCTTTAAGTGCATTAAGCAAAGGTATGACTCCCGACCTTATTCTGCTTGATATAGCAATGCCTGAGATGAACGGCTATGAAACTTTCAATAAGATTAAAGCGATACAAAATGTCCCTATTATCTTCCTTACCAGTATGGAAGATATAAATGCAGAATTAAAGGGCTTACAACTTGGTGCAATCGACTACATAACCAAGCCGTTTGTCATGGACATTCTTCTTGCCAGGGTTAAAAACCATCTGGCAAATGTCAGAAAGATGAAAGAAGAAGAAATCGAGAGCAATAAAAATTCCATTATTTTTGATGACCAAAAATTAAAGACATTGGAAGATTCACTTACAGACACCGAATTCAGAGTTGCAAAAATGATTGCACTTGGTTACACCAATCAGGAGATAGCCGAACAGCTTAGTTATTCGTACAGTTACATAAAAAAATTGGCATACCGCATATTCGACAAGCTTGATATCAACAAGCGAAATGAGCTACGCCAATTTTTAGTATAAATTAATATTTATTTTATCTGGGAAAATACCTCTCCTATCTTTCCGTTTATCAATATGTCCGCATTTTTATCTCTCGGAGTAGGAGCCATATTAATCACAACCAGATATTTACCTTTGAAATAATCTATAAGTCCTGCTGCAGGATATACAACCAAAGATGTGCCTCCTATAATAAGCATATCAGCATGAGATATATGGTTTACGGTTCTTGCAATTATATTACTGTCAAGTCCTTCTTCATATAAAACCACATCAGGTTTTATTATTCCGCCACAATCATCACAGACAGGTACACCTTCTGATTTAACAACATAATCCATATCAAAGAATTTGTGACATTTAGTACAATAATTTCTATGCACTGAACCATGAAGTTCAAGCACTTCTTTACTTCCTGCCTTCTGATGAAGTCCGTCTATATTTTGCGTAACAACTGCCTTAAGCTTGCCTCTTTCCTCAAGCTCGGCTAATTTCTTATGTGCGGCATTCGGCTCGGCATCCGGTGCAAGCATCTTATCCTTATAAAAATCATAGAATTCCTCTGTTCTGTTCACATAAAAGCTGTGGCTTACTATAGTCTCAGGCGGATATTTATACTTCTGATTATATAAGCCGTCCGTACTTCTAAAATCCGGTATTCCGCTTTCTGTCGATACACCTGCACCTCCGAAGAATACAATATAATTACATTCTTCTATGGCATCCGCAAATTTTTTAATTTCCTCATCCATTCAAATACCCCCTCTACTCCTCTTTTACAGTAACATTTACCGTTACACTTCCCGTAACATCATACTTTATACCATCTATATCCGCAAATTTAATATCAACCGTATTTGTACCTTCCGACAAATCCGTACAGTTTATAACAGGCTTTATAATTGTTACAGTCATATCTGTAATTATATTCTCAAGTCCTGAAATTTCCACCTTGAAATCCTTGGATAATTCAACCTCATATTCATATCCTGATTGTTTGCCGGTCAAGGTTATGTCAGAAGCAGCTATGTTTATTTGCTTGCTTGTAACTTTTTCTATATCTACAGTTATGGCTATATCCGAAAGTTGTTGGGCAAGTATTATTCCGTCCGGCAGATAGTCACTTACATTTACAGTTGTCTGAAGGCTTTCATTCATACCACTTACAGAAATATTATTAATATTTATATCTTCAATATTTTCTAATTCTTCCTCTGAACCGGCTACGTCTATCGTTTTAGGCTGGTATGCTACTTCCGATACAGCATATCCATCCATAACGGTTCCTTTTATCTCAACATTAACATCAATTGTCTTAACCGGATAAATAACAACATTTGCATCGGCAGTATCCTGACTAATAACTATCTTGTCATTTGTTATCTCTTCTCCATACGCATCAAGAATAACTATATTGCCTACTGCAGTAATATCCTCTGAAGCATTAGCTACATTAACGGTAACGACAACATCCGTAATCTTATCCACAGCACTTTTAGGACCCTCTATGGTTATTATATTAGGCGTGGCATATGCATCTCCTACAGTATATCCGGACTTTGTATTTCCAACAGTTACAACTCTTACAGGGAACTGTTCCGATACCTTATCCTCAAGACTTAACTGTATCATATTGTCAGAACAGCTTATTGTTATCTCATCAGACAATGACCTTCTTTTAGGTTCTACATTAACCTGAACAGAATTTGTAATTGACATCTGTGATAAATCAGCATAAGCATAAAAATCATCTGACTTCAAATCATTGACAATTGAACGTCTTCCCTTTACCTCAATGTCAACTGTTCCACCCTTAACCACATCATAAATCTGGTCGAGTTCATCAAGTACGTCTGTATTTATCTGCTCAACAGGTATATCTTCAATCGTAACCGTTATTGAATAATCAGTAATATTTATTACAATAAGCCAAAGCAGAATCGCAAAAAAAACTGCAAGAATTTTATATCCGAAATTATTGAAAAATTTATTTTTCATTCTTCTTGCCTCCTTTTAAACGCTTAGCCCGTCTTCCTTTTTTGCTCTGTGCACTCTTTCCCGTCTGCAGGGAGGTAAGCTTTTTTCTTAATTCTTCTACATCAAGATTACTGTATAATAATCCCCCCTGTGCAATGGATATCTGTCCGTTTTCTTCCGAAACCACAAGTGTAACACTGTCTGATACCTCGCTTATACCAACAGCAGCCCTATGTCTTGTACCTAAATCCTTGTTTAAATCATTTCTTCCGGTAAGAGGCAGATAACATGTTGCTGCGACAACCCTGTTATTTCTTATAATTACAGCGCCGTCATGAAGTGGTGTATTGTGTTCAAATATATTCTCAATAAGTTGGCTGGAAATCGATGCATCTATACTTATACCTGTCGATTCATATTCACCCAAAGGAACATTTTGCTCAATTACAATAAGCGCACCTGTTTTATTCTTGCTCATAAAAGTAGCTGCGCTGATTAATTCCTGTATAGTGTTATTATTTACACGTTCATTTTTTATATTTTTGTCATTCCTGATAAGCACATCTGATATGATGTTTTTTCTTCCGAGTTCTTCTAAAGCACGACGCAGCTCAGGTTGAAAGAGTATTATAACTGCGATAATTCCCACATTTATCGTATTTCTGAATATCCAAAGCAATGTATTAAGCTGAAGGACGGCAGCAATACCCATAAATACGGCAAGTATAATAATACCTTTAAATACCGTCCAAGCTCTCGTTCTTTTAATCCAAATTATAATATTATATATCAGATATGATAAAATGATTATCTCCAAAATATCCGATACAGATATATGCGGCACATAGAACCAGTCAAAATATGAACTTATTGCAGAAAGAAACCTATTCAAACGAACACCTCATCATCTATTTCTGATTTGTCTTTGTGGATGTAACCTTTTTAACTGTCTTTTTCTTTGCAGACACATTATATTTTGGAATCGCCTTAACATAGTAATAATAATCATCATCTTCAAACTGCACAACTTCTTTGCGTGAAAAATCCACAAGCCTCTTACACATCGTAACCAGAACACCAATTATAATTCCAACAATGGTTCCTGCTACCAATGCTCCGCCAGGGACATTAACATCAAGATAGACTCCGCATACCATAGCAAAAAGTATATTGCATAATCCGCCTACACCTATTGCCACATACCAGGAATAATCAAACGGAAGCTTGTAAATGAAAAAGGTTACAAGTATTACTAATGCAAAAACAATGGCTAACATAAGTATTTCTTTATTTTTAAGTACGTTGTCTATAAGATATGTATATACATCAATTTCATCTTTATCAGCCGCTGAACTAAGCATGTCATTTAATTCGCTTACACATCCTGCATATTTATATAATAATATACCAAATGCAACAGGAACCATACCCGAAGCACCGGCAAAAATAGCAACAACCAACGGTATAGCATATGTAAGCTTAAATATATACATAATAGGTACAAAGAACAATATCCAGCCACAACGCGGGAACATTCTCATATACATAAAATATATAATCATAAAAAGTAAAAATGTAACTATTCCAATCTCTTTTGATACAAAAAACGCACTAAAGATAATAACAATACATCCGATTAGTGTTGCAACGGCACCCGATACCAATGCACATATAACGGAAAGCAGAAAAATCACAATACTTCTGTCAAACAAATCCGAATAACCATATAATTTATTTATGGACCAGAACATCAACCACGCTGCTATAAAACGGAAAAGAGGTGTTATTATTTCATCATATCTTCTCAAGAAGTCTCTAATCGCATCTCTGACCTGTAATATCCCTGACATTATTTATTATCTCCTTTCCTCATACTGTCTGCATACTCCTGCATTCTCTTTTTTCTTTGTTCTTCTTCAAGCGCCATTCGCCTCTCACGAATCTGTTGCTTTGCCTGTTCAATTTCCAACATTTTTTTATTTTCCTGCTCTTTCTTTTCGGCTCTTTTTGCTTCAAGCCTCTTTGAATTCTCTATAATCTGCTTTCTTCTTTCCTCATCTTCCATCTGCTGTCTCTTATTAATCATCTCGGTTTTGTTTACAACATTTTTCTTTGTCTTTTTTTCTTCAGACGGATCCTTAACTTCAGTCTTTACAGCTTTTATCTCGGAATTTTTGATTAGCTTTCCATGATGCATGGGACCACCCGTTAACTCAATTAAATCCCTAAGATCACTATTATACTCTGTAAGTCCTTTTCTTGCCTTCTCATACCTGTATGAATACACAAAAGATGCCAATATATAATACACCAGGCAAAATACCACATACCATCCGAGCACCTTATACATTATTCCAAAATAATCCATATCATCTATATCAGCCAAGAGGTTTTCAAATCTAACAAACACATAAGCTCCAACTATGGTCCAATAAACTATAGTGGCTGAGACAATTGTCATAAGCGCACTGTATCTTACATAGTCCTGCTTAAAATACCTGCTCATAACAAGACCATTGTTTTTCTCTTTCTTTTCAAATATGGAAATCTTAGTCATAAGACTGACTTTTTTCTCGTCTATCAAAGCTATTTCTCCTTATTCCAAAACATTCTTATATGATACCACAATTACGTGAGCCAATCAAGCGATAATGCGCTTATTTGGTGAACAAATGCGATAATATAAAATTTATCATTTTATATTTTTAATTTACTAAATTTCCGATTAATCCATATGAGACAATATCCATAATTATTGCAGCTAAAAAAATACCTATCAATATAGCTATAGAGGCTTTCTTAATATCTACCTCAAGTAATGATGCAATCAATGAACCGGTCCATCCTCCCGTACCCGGAATCGGTATACCAACAAAAAGAAGCAGAAATACAAATTCACCTTTTTCTATACCGTCGGATTTTTTCATGGCACGTCCCTCAAGCTTCTCGATAAGACCTTTAAAAATATTATGTTTCTTCATGAATTTAAAAATTTTTTTAATCAGAAGCAGTATAAATGGTATGGGAATAATGTTTCCGATTATACATAATATATTGGCTTTTAATAACGGGATTTTCAAAAGTGATGCTACAACCAGTCCGCCTCTTAATTCGATAAGCGGAAGCATTGAAACCAAAAAAACAAATATTTCTTTCGGCATAAAATTCCCTAAAGAATTATTGTACCAATCAACCAGACTCTGCATATATGTACTCCTTAAAATGTCTTTTAATCTGCGTTATAATCATATGGACAAAATAACACTCATATAGTATAACAGATTTCCACGAAAAATAAAAGGCAAAAAAGACATTGATTAAACTCATATCATATTTGCATAATTGTTATATCAAATAAACATAAAAAAGTAGAAAAATATTAAAAAACATGTTATAATCTTCACAGTATTTTTAAACAAATCACAAGTCAAATTTTTAATGGAGGAACGCGCTATGTATCAGAAATACGGACTAAACTCAAGCGGCAATCTGAAAGTCGCTGCTGCAAACATCAAAAACCCTGATGCACTTATACTTATGACCAGTACTGAGAATTTTAATGCTCATGTACAGGAACTTGCTCAAATGTATCCAAGTGTTCCAAGTATAGGCGGTATAGGTATCAGTTATGCAGGTCAGTCATCTACAGAAAAAGGAGTTACAGTTATCGGATTATATGACGTTGTTGCATCAGCAGGAGCAATTGAAGAATTATCCACTATGCCACTCAAATACATAAAAAGATTGGAGAACTCCATAAGAGAGATCGGTGCTCAGAAAGGCAATTCAGCTTGCTTTGATTTTACAACCGGCTGTGACGGCAAATTGGTCACAACTCTTAATCTTGAATTACATGACAGAGGAATACCTCTTATAGGCGGTACGGTTGACGGACCAACCATATCGGTAAACGGTAAGGTTTATTCCGATTCATGTGCCTATCTTATGCTCCGCAATAAAACCGGAAAAATATGTGCATATAAGGAAAACATTTATCTTCCTACAGGACAGCGTTTTGTAGCTACCAAGACTGTTCCGTCCAAGATGTCACTTGTAGAGGTAGACGGTCATCCTGCCGCAAAGTTCTATCAGGATGTATTAAATATTCCTGATGAAGCAGTTGCAACACAGACTTTCAAAAACCCATTCGGACGTGTATACGGCAACGAGACTTATCTCATATCCATCAAAGAGATTGACGGCACTGCCCTTAACTGCTACAAGCAGGTAAACGATATGGATATCCTTACTCTGATGGAGCTTAGAGATTACAAGGAGATAGTTCAGGAAACACTTAAGCAGATGGAAAAAGATTTGCATAATGTAAAAGGTATTATTTCAGTAAACTGCCTGTTCCGCTATCTTTTATTCCAGCAGGAGCATTATCTTAATGACTATTTTGCCGAGATGAACAGATTTAACAGCCATGCCGGATTAGTAGGTGTCGGTGAGCATTACTGTAAACAACATATCAATCAGACTATGTGCTGTATAGCTTTTGATTAGGAGGTGCTAAGATGGGATTATTTAACAAGAAAAAAGCTGCCGAAGAGATGGATGCACAAGCAAATATACCTGTTGCACCTGTCAGAAGTGATAACTCAGACGTTATGCTTAAGACTGTACAATTCTTAAAGAATAATAACGATGCACTGGTTAAGCAAAATCTAAAAACCGTAAGCGGTATTGACAGTATTTACAGAAACCTTCAGAATATGGAGGATAAGAACAAATCACTTTCCGAGGAATGTGATATAATGCAGGAAAGATTTGATAATATAATCAAAATTACGGACAGCTTTAAAGCAGTAAAAGACGGAATTGAAGCATCCGTAAACAAAGCTCAGGCTCAGGTCGATGTATTACAGTCAAGTTCAAATGTAGTAACCGAGAGATTCGGAGAAATGGATAGTACCTTTCATTCATTACTTGAAGCAGTCGAGAAAATCAGAGAGTCAACAGAAGGCATTACTGCTATTGCCAACCAGACAAATCTCCTTGCTCTTAATGCTTCTATCGAGGCGGCACGTGCCGGTGAGCAGGGACGCGGATTTTCAATTGTAGCAGAAGAAGTCAGAAAGCTTGCAGAGGAAATTAAAAACCTCATAAGTGAAATCAACACAAGTATAAACGATGTAAGTCGTACAACCGCAGCACTTAATACAACCTTAGAGGAATCAAAGGATGCATTAAATGTCAGTATAGAAAATGTTGATGATACACATGCTATATTCAATTCGGTAAGTAAGGATGTAAACAATATAGAAGAAGTAAGTGTACAGATTGCCGAAGCCGTAGACGAAAGTAAACACAGCGTTGACAACATTTCAATGTATGTGGATGACAGTACGAACAGCTTCGATAACACACTTGAACAGATTGATGACATGAAGGTATCGGATACTGAGAAGGGTACTCTCTTCGAAGATTTCAACAACCTCATCGGGCAGATGCCGCATCTTATCAAAGACAAATAATAATCATAAAAAAGGAGTGCTGTTTACGTACAGCACTTCTTTTTTGTTATAAATTAATTATTGTAATGCCTGTTCCAAATCAGCGATCAAGTCATTTTTATCTTCAAGTCCACACGAAATTCTAATCAATCCGGCAGGTACTCCCGCTGCCCTTAACTGCTCATCATTCATCTGTCTGTGAGTTGATGTTGCCGGATTAAGACAACAGGTTCTTGCATCTGCAACATGGGTTTCTATTGCTGCAAGCTTAAGCTTCTTCATAAAGCTTTCTGCTGCCGGTCTGCCTCCCTTTATCTCAAAGGATACGACTCCGCATCCGCCGTTTGGCATATATTTTCTGGCAATATCATAGTATTTATTACTCTTTAATCCCGGATAATTTACATATTCTACCTTAGGATGCTGCTCTAAGAACTCGGCTACAGCCTGTCCATTCTCAACATGTCTTGGCATACGTAC
Organism: Lachnospiraceae bacterium; assembly: GCA_017449765.1. Taxonomy (GTDB): domain Bacteria; phylum Bacillota; class Clostridia; order Lachnospirales; family Lachnospiraceae; genus Coprococcus_C. Next base: position 12,829 of record JAFTFE010000163.1, read on the forward strand.
ATGAAGTGATTCAAGTCCAAGATTAAGTAAAAATGCATTCTGCGGTGACTGAATCGAGCCCAGGTCACGCATAAGCTGTGAGGTACATTTCGTAATAAAAGCACCCTCCTTGCCAAATTTCTCAGCATAGGTTATACCATGATAAGACTCATCAGGAGTCGTAAGTCCCGGAAATTTGTCTTTATATGCCATCCAGTCGAATTTACCTGAATCAACGATTGCTCCACCTACTGCTGCACCGTGACCGTCCATATATTTTGTTGTAGAGTGTGTCACAATATCCGCACCCCATTCTATAGGTCTTAGGTTTACCGGAGTCGGAAATGTGTTATCAACAATAAGCGGTACACCATGTGCATGAGCAGCTTTTGCAAACTTCTCGATATCAAGTACAGTAAGCGCAGGATTGGCGATAGATTCTCCAAACACTAATTTCGTATTATCTTTGAATGCAGCATCTAATTCTTCCTCTGTGCAATCAGGTGAGATAAAGGTTGTCTCAATCCCCATCTTTCTCATAGTTACATCAAGAAGATTGTATGTTCCTCCATATATAGATGAAGAAGCAACTATATGCGAACCGGCTTCACATATGTTAAAAAATGCAAAAAACGAAGCCGCCTGTCCCGAAGATGTAAGCATTGCAGCCGAACCTCCCTCAAGCTCAGCTATCTTGGCAGCCACATAATCATTTGTAGGATTCTGAAGTCTGGTATAGAAGTATCCCGGAGCCTCAAGATCAAAAAGCTTACCCATATCCTCGCTTGTATCATATTTAAAGGTTGTTGACTGTATGATGGGTATCTGTCTTGGCTCACCATTGCCCGGATGATATCCCCCCTGTACACACTTTGTATTAATACTTAATTCACTCATTTTATCCCTCTCCTTTTTTGTTTCTCATCTCGTTTAATGACTCGATAAAGTAACTCGCAAAATGACATTACAAATAAACGTGTCCGGTCACTTTGCTCATTATACCATTTTTCCTACTATTTTGCTATGATATTTCATAAGTTTTTGACATAAGGATAAAATTCTACTCAAAACTTGGTTCTTCGCTTTCTCCCAGTTCTTTGTATGTCTTGATTATGATGACAAGTGCAATTATAAATGTAAGTATATCAGCTGCAGGGAATGAATAAAGCAATCCGTCTAATCCAAAGAATATCGGAAGTATAATCGGAAGAAAAACTCCCATTATAACCTCTCGAGTAAGCGAGATAAGCGTTGACCAAAATGCTTTTCCAAGTGCCTGAAGATATATAAATGTGCCCTTATTTACAGTTGCAAGCACCATCATACACAGATATACCCTGAAACTCTTTACTGCGAATTCCGTATAATAAATACTCTCATTGGCCGCACCGAATATACCGATGAGTTGCTTTGGGAAGAACTCTACTATAACAAGCGCAACGGCACCCATTATAGCTTCAGCCGTAAGCAGATAAGTAAATAAAGTCCTTGCCCTGTCCTTTCTTCCGGCACCGATATTATAACCGACTATCGGAATACATCCTGCTGCCATTCCTATAGAGATTGATATGGCTATCTGGAAAAACTTCATAACAATACCAAGTACCGCAAGAGGAATCTGCGAATATTCTTCCTGACCGAATATTGCATCTTTAGCACCATATTTAGTACACATATTCTGAACCGCCGCCATAGATACAACAAGTGCTACCTGAGCAAGAAAGCTGGTAAGTCCAAGCATAAGAAAACGCTTTATAAGACTTCCGTTTAACTTAAAACTTTCTTTGGATAATTTGACTGCCTTCATATGAAGCAGATACCATAGGGATAAAGCCGCAGTTAGTATCTGCCCTGCGACTGTTGCTATAGCTGCCCCTTTCATACCCATCTTCATAGGGAAGATAAATATCGGGTCAAATATAATGTTGACGACTGCACCAAGCACAGTCGCTGCCATGGCAAATTTTGGACTTCCATCCGATCTTATAATCGGATTCATTGCCTGACCGAATACATAAAAAGGTATACCGACTGTTATCCATAAAAAATACTCCTTTGCACATAAGTATGTCTCGTTATTTACTCTCCCGCCAAAAAAGGTTAGTATGGATTCAGAAAAAACAAGATAAATAACCATAAGAAAAACACCGCTTATAAGACTTAAGACAATTGCATTTCCCACACTTTTGTGAGCATCATCCTTTCTATCTGCTCCCAGACATATACTAACAAATGCACAAGTACCGTCTCCTATCATAACTGCAAAAGCAAGAGCTACAACAGTCATAGGAAAAACTACAGTATTTGCAGCATTACCATAAGAACCGAGATAGTCGGCATTTGCGATAAAAATCTGATCCACTATGTTATAAAGAGCTGCAACTACCAATGAAATAATACAAGGAATTGCATATTTTTTCATAAGCTTCGCCGGATGCTCCTTAACCAAAAAATCATTTGATGCCAAATCGTTCATAATAATCCTCCTAACACAAAAAGAAGCATGGAGTTGTCTTCCAACGGAGTTCGTCTGCCAACTTCCACACTTCTTAATATTCATGTGCTTTATTAAATTCACTTTACGAAGTATAAGATATTTTCACGAGAAAAGTCAAGTTATTTTTGCATCAATTTTTACGACACAATAAAATCACAATTTAAAGTATTGCAACATATTATTATTTCGGGTTATAATGTAGAAGTTGTAATCTTAATTCAAGACATTTTAAGAGTTTTAAGGACATTATATTACAATATGCTTTATGTAAAAATTTAAAATCAGAGGAGACGAAACATGGGAAATTATTTTAATCCTGAAATTGAAACCATGCCTGTGGAAGAGATTAAAAAGCTCCAGAGCGAGCGTCTTGTAGAACAGGTAAAGCATGTATATGATAATGTAAAATTTTATCATGACAGAATGGACGAAGCAGGAGTAAAGCCTGAGGACATCAAGGGTGTCGAGGACTTACATAAACTTCCGTTCATCAACAAGGACGACTTAAGAGACCAGTATCCTTATGGATTACTCGGTGTGCCTCTCTCAGACTGTGTACGTATTCAGTCAACCAGCGGAACTACAGGTCGAAGAGTTGTAGCATTTTACACACAGGATGATATCGATGTATGGGATACCTGCTGTGCACGTGCCATCGTTGCAGCCGGCGGTACAAATGAAGATGTAGTACATGTAAGCTATGGCTACGGTCTTTTCACAGGTGGTCCGGGACTTAACGGAGGTTCACACAAGGTAGGCTCACTTACACTCCCTATGTCATC
>JAFTFE010000164.1 GCA_017449765.1 Lachnospiraceae bacterium
GATTTTATCCCATAAACCATGAAAGTCAATCCTTTCCAAATATAATAAAGCCCTAAGGCTTATCTGTTATCAGTGATATATTTCATAAAGTGAACACTTTGTTTTTCTAAAGCCCATGTTTTGGACACCTGCATCTCCTGTTACAATGTTTCGTGAACACAAAACCATGTCTGCCCAAAACAATATATCATTTATATCGGCAGTTAAATCAAGCCGTATAACCCTTGTTTAATACACAGATTATACCCGATTTTGACTTTTATTTCAATGAAATAAAACATAAATTTACATTTTTATCAGCCTGCTCTTTTTATATTTTTGTGTCAAATAATCATTATTAATATCTTGAAATTCCTTTACCGACAACTCATCAATCGCATCAATAGCCTCATTCATTACATGCGCTATACTTCCTTTTCTGCATCCGGCACTCAGCATAGCCTCCACAATAATACCCAGCACCATTCTTTCGCAGCCGATACCATATACATCTCTTAAGCTTCCGCCGGATATTACTTTCATTTCCCTATTTATCTCGGCTTCAGTTATTTTATCAAGCATAACTGATACCTCCGTCAAGTCAGTTCTAAAATTGATTATAATTTCATATTCTTTTATCGTCAATGATAAAATTCCCATTCTCTTGGGAATATACACTTATTATTTATTCAATTAGAATGAGTTGTGAGGTGGATAGGTATGATTACTTTTGATCCTTTATGGAAAACACTAAAAGAAAAGAACATTTCCCAATACAAGCTATTGAACGATTATAATATGAGCAGGGGAATGTTAGATAATATAAAGCATAACCGCAGTATTACATTAACCACATTAAATCAGTTCTGTGAAATGTTTGACTGTGATATTGCTGATATTATTGAATATACGAAAGACAAATAGGCTTCATTCATTATCCTTAATGAACGAAGCCTATTTTAATGATAATCTTATCTTTTATTCGTATTCAAATCTCTTATTGTTACATAGTCTTTTTCAATCCGTACTGGACATACAAGCTATCTCTGAATACCGGATCAGTTGTCACCTTAGAAATGTCTTCATTTCTACCGAGAGAAATCAGCTTGTTTATCAGGGTTGCAAGAAGATTTTCCCCTTCCTGTCTCCCACGCTGTTCACCAATCTTGATTCCTCGTTGCTCTCCACGCTGCTCCCCAATCTTGATTCCCTCTTCCTTGAACATCTGCATTGTTTCTTCTTCATTATACTCATTAATCCACATACCAATCACCTCCGCTCTGTGTGCCAACAATTGTTCTTTCAGTTCATAATCGTCCGGCATATCATCAAGTGCTTTATTAACGGCTTCTTCAAGCTCCATTCCGGTATCTACATTTATTCTTATCTGATCCACAAGCCATGAATACTCATTCAATGATTCACACGCCTTAAGTATCTCCTTGCTGTGCCCGTAATTGATATTGACCATTCTTACAGTTACTTCAATATCCGGTGAAGCCTTTTTCAAAATGGTTTCTACTTCTTCCTCATTTATCTCGGCAACAGCTCCCTCACTATTAGTATCGTCACTTTGCTGCCTCATTATAAGATTCTGCCTTATCTCTTCTCTAAAAGCATCGGATAATCTCATTATTGATTCGTCCGGCACATCTGTCTTACCATTATATAATACCACTAATTTAGGTATCGGCAAAGGTATTATCGTTGAACCGTATGGATTTTTCTTCTTCATTTTCAAATACTTATCATACAGCTTTGCCGCATACATGAATTCACGCAAAGGCATGTTTGGGTTGCCGGTTGATTGATGTTCGTTTATGTTAATAGCTGAATAAAGCGAAGCCCTGTCAGATACTATGTACGAAAGATCGTTCTTCATACCCATATAAATAACATCTTCAATCGTAGTGATCGTTATATCGTCAGAGTTTGTATAATTCGTACCGTTTAGACTGTTATACAGAGAAAGAGTTCTGTCTTTCGTTTCTTCTCTTCCGAATATATAACTGAATAATCGTGATTTATATTCACGGTTAGTCTGTTTGGTTTTATTAGTATTCGCAGTGTCGTTGCCTGCATTATTTTCATTATTTATCTGTTGTTCCATGCTTTATATCTATCTCCTTATGGTGTGTCAATATATTAGAGAATCAACCAACAATTAGTCTTTTTCTTGATTATAGCATGATGATTTTTAAGGTGCAATACTGCAATCAATGAGATTTTGAACTGTTATGCTATGATATTACAAGTATTGATGATTGATTCGTGCGTGGTATTCTATTATTGCAACAAGCATATACATTGTAAGCGTGGGTTGCGGTGTTATATCTTTAACTATGTGAAACTTCAGTTTCCCATTTTGCAATAGCAGATCTTGATACACTCATTTTCTCAGCAAACTGTTCCTGTGATAATCCTGCTTCTTTTCTTGCTTTCTTTAATTTTTCTCCAAATGTCATTATAGTGACCTCCTTCTTACGCCATGCGTTTTTATTTGCAGCCTCACTATATATCCGATACACGGCAACACGCAAGAAACGAACTGTAACATACCTGTTACTCTCCGTAACATCCGCTATTTTACTGCATTATCTACTTCTGCACTTTTAAACTCATAAAACCGATACGTCTTTTTGGATATGTCTCCGGCATAGTCATTTTGTTCTCTCAAAATAATTTATTCTTTAAAATTAAAATGTCATCCATTATCAATACAAATATAATTTTATTAAATTTGATATATCATATCGCCCATATTCCATATTCTCATGATTCCAAAAAACGGAGCATTTTCACCTTGCCAAATCCACCCCTGAAATGTTGTGTCATATCCACAATATCCCTCAGTAACGACCTCAAACTCCGCATTAGGGTATTGCTCCTTAAATTCCTCAAAAGACAACACTCTTCCTGAAAAAGACTTTTCTCCTTCATATCCATACGGAGTGTTGAACACCATGATATCGCACTCCTCTATATCAATTTTTGTGAATTCGATTATTCCATTATACCATTTTTCTTCATCATCAACATATTTAAATATTCGATCCATCTTCAAAGACAATGTGTTTTTATAAACTCCAATCTGCATTATCCTACTATCGTGTAAACTAAACGGAAGATTACTTTTTCTGTTTCTAATATAATTCATATCCCTATTCTCCTTAAATGACGATTTATAATATAGATATATCACATTTACCTCTAACTGTCATCACCGAGCCATTAGGGTCTGTTTGTCAAGAGCAGAGGTTTGAAAAATTGAAATAATTTTTTCAGTGATTTTCCCTCTTTGCGTCCTCTAAAACCATACGTTTTATCTTGTCTTGCAAGGTTTCCTTGCTTGTTTTACTGAAATGAAGTCCTACCACATAGGTTGTACTGCCTATCTTGGTTGTGATTGTTGGTGTTTCATGCTCTTTATTTTCATTGATATTTGCTTTATTATCGTCTTTCATTGTCATTATTTCCTTTCCTGCCAATAGGCATAAAATAGGCGTTACAAGTATTTTTCTACTCATAACGCCATATAAAATAAACTTAAAATATTTTGTAAAATATATTGAATTAAAGCACTAATAATGTTATACTCATAAAAGGAAAGCACCCCACTCCAAAGTGGATGCTCCCGAGCGAGGTTATAATGCTCTCATAGAGAGCCGCCTCTCCCGTTGGCAGACAGGAGAGGCATTTTTATTTGTGCTTTTTTCTCTCGTCGAGAAAGTTCAGCAACGCAATTAACAGCATACCAAGCGATATCAGCAAGCCGATCACTCCCAGTACAACCATAATAGTTTCATAGACTGTCATACACGTCACCTCCCTTCCTATGTATTCCAGCTTTCACTGGTCAATCGGCTCGGGAGGCTACCACCCCGTCATGGGATACTTTCCTTGTGCGATCTCTCGCACGCATATAGACTAACATTATTTACTCTGTTTTTCAATACACAATTCGACTTATTTTTTACAAAATAATTATTTATTATTATCCATCAATCTATCCCCC
>JAFTFE010000016.1 GCA_017449765.1 Lachnospiraceae bacterium
GATACTGTTATTGCTAACGAGACAACCTATCTTACCGAACAGCAGCCACTTGCTCCTAACAGCTTCAAAATGGTTGCATATGAAATAAACGATAACGATGGTTCACTCACTCCCGCATATACTGAAGATGAGGATAGTGATTTGATATCATTTGAGCAGAGTGCAGGCGGAGGCGTAGCCGGTTTTACAGGGCTTATCTTTAAGATTAACGGAGATAACATAGCACACATAAAATTAAATATTGACAAAAATGGTTTTTATACTATGACCAGACAGACTAATCTGTCAGGGAGTCAGGCTGATAAGCTATCCGGTCAAAGCACAGATATATATACCGAAAGCTATAACCAATACGGTGACCTCGAAAATGACAACTGGAATTTGGAGCATATGCTCGTGGCCGGAAACAGCATAGATGAGGATTACAATCCAGATACCTATTATGGCTTTTACATTTCTGAGGATACCATTAATCAGGTTGCGGCTTCTGATAACAACGACAATATAAAGGATGAATGGCACAAGGGTATTGATACCTTCGACGGTGCAACTCTTGAAGTAACTGTAGCCTTCACAAATGGTGCAACAAGCTCACGCACATATAAGCTCTCCTCCGGAAAGTTAGCTCTTGCAATAGATGAAAACGACCACATTTTAGATACCTTACAAAGATTTGTAACCTATGATGACGAGCCTTATGTATATGGATTACTCGGTGAACTTCAGGAATAGATACCGGTATTTATTACCCCTTTCAAGCAGGAGTTTTTATTGTATAATTTGTCCCGAAAATAAAAGAATTTTTATTGTCTTTTATGCAATTTTATTATATAATGAGAGTAGCGTTTTATGAAAGGAAGGTATACTACATGAAATTTGGTTACTTTGATGACGAAAACAAAGAATATGTCATCACATCACCAAGAACTCCTTATCCTTGGATTAACTATCTGGGAACACAGGATTTCTTTTCTCTGATTTCTAACACAGCAGGAGGTTACCACTTCTACAAAGATGCTCGTCTTAGAAGAATTACAAGATATCGTTATAACAATGTACCGGTGGACATGGGCGGACGTTATTTCTACATAAACGAAGATGGAGATATCTGGTCACCGGGCTGGTCACCTGTTAAGAAAGAACTTGAATTTTATCAATGCCGTCATGGTATGGGTTACACTATTATCACCGGCAAGAGCAATGGTCTTAAGGCAGAGATAACATTCTTCGTTCCACAGAATTATCAGGGTGAGATTCAGAAAGTAGTTCTTACAAACGAAGCAACAACCAAGAAGACATTTACACTTTTCTCATTCCTTGAGTGGTGTTTATGGAATGCTGAAGATGATTCAACCAACTTCCAGAGAAACTTCAATACAGGTGAGGTTGAGGTTGAAGGTTCAACATTATTCCACAAGACAGAATACAAAGAGCGTCGTGATCACTTTGCATTCTATACAGTTAATTCCGAGATAGACGGTTATGACTGTGACCGTGAATCATTCATGGGATTATATAACGGATTTGACAAGCCGGACGCAGTTGTAAATGGTAAGTCAAACAACTCAAAGGCTGACGGATGGTCACCTATAGCTTCACACAGCATTAACATCACACTTAACCCGGGCGAAACTAAGGATCTTATCTTCATTCTCGGTTATGTAGAAAATGGTGAGGACAAGTGGAATGCTGACGGAACCATGAAGAAGGACAAGGCTTACGATATGATAGCTAAGTTCGATACTTCCGAGAAGGTTGATGCAGCATTTGAAGCTAATAAGACTATGTGGAATGACCTTCTTTCCAAGTATTCGGTTGAGACACCTGATGACAAGATGAACCGTATGGTTAACATCTGGAACCAATATCAGTGTATGGTAACATTCAATATGTCACGTTCCGCTTCTTATTTCGAGAGTGGTATCGGACGTGGTATGGGATTCAGAGATTCCAATCAGGATTTACTTGGTTTCGTACACCAGATTCCTGACAGAGCAAGAGAGAGAATCTTAGACCTTGCTGCAACTCAGTTTGAAGACGGTGGATGCTTCCATCAGTATCAGCCTCTTACTAAGAAAGGTAATGATGCTGTCGGCGGTGACTTCTCAGATGATCCATTGTGGATGATTCTTTCAACTGCAGCATATATCAAGGAGACAGGCGATTACTCAATCCTTGACGAAATGGTTCCTTACAGAAATGACGAAAAGCTTGCACAGCCAATGATGCATCACTTAAAGCAGTCATTCTACAGAGTAGTTAATAACGTAGGTCCTCACGGACTTCCTCTTAGCATGAGAGCTGACTGGAACGATTGTCTTAATCTTTCCTGCTTCTCATCAGTACCGGGCGAAAGCTTCCAGACTTACACTTCACCTAAGTATGGTGATGATAAGTATTCAAAGGTTGCAGAGTCAATGTTTGTTGCAACACTCTTTACATACACTGCTCCGCTTTATGTAGAGCTTTGCGAGTACAAGGGCGATGCAGAGGGAGCTAAGGCTGCACGTGAAGAGATAGATAAAATGAAGGATAATATCCTTAAGAGTGGTTGGGATGGCAACTGGTTTATCAGAGCATACGATGACTTTGGTAAGAAGGTTGGTTCCAACGAGTGTGAAGAGGGTAAGATATTTATCGAGCCACAGGGCTTCGGTATTATGTCAGATATCGGTAAGGAAGACGGTTATGCAGAGAAGATTATCGATGCAGTGGAGGACAAGCTTGGATGCAAGTATGGTCTTGTACTTAACAATCCTGCATTTACCAAATACTTTATCGAATATGGTGAGATTTCTACATATCCTGCAGGTTACAAGGAAAATGCCGGTGTATTCTGCCACAACAATGCATGGATGATCGCTGCTGCTGCTTATGCAGGACAGGGTGACAAGGCATACGACTGGTATTCACGTATCGCACCTGCTTACCTTGAGGATATTTCAGACTTACACAGAACTGAACCTTATGTATATGCTCAGATGATAGCAGGTAAGGACGCAGGACGTTCAGGTGAAGCTAAGAACTCATGGCTTACAGGTACAGCTGCATGGAACTTCGTAGCAGTATCACAGTACATCTTAGGTATCATTCCTGACTTTGGCGGACTTAAGATTGACCCATCTATTCCAAAGGAGTGGGACGGCTTCACAGCTTCAAGACAGTTCAGAGGCGACACTTACGATATCAAGGTTACTAACCCTGACCACGTATGCAAGGGCGTTAAGAGCGTAACTATCGACGGAAAGGCTGTAGACGGCAACGTAATCCCTGTAATCGGAGACGGTGCAACTCATACAGTTGAGGTTGTTCTTGGTTAAATAATAAAACCTATGAAACGCAACCGGGAGCTCATAGAGCTCCCGGTTTTTATTTCGCTATCTAAACTTCTTTTTATTCGAGACGTTGTTTTAGAACAACTCCTTTTCCAATTGTAATATATAGCTCTCTAACAACTGCATACGCTTCGTATACTCTGTTCTTGCGGCATCAGTCTTACATCTTCTAATCTTAGGTTTATTTATTCTATAAAAATTCTTAATTCTATAATATGCTTTCTTGTAGCTTGCCTCATCCTCAAGTGCCGTAGCCATAGAATCCCATATAACACTTACAGCCCCAACCTCATCAAGCAGATCTGCGTCCATAACAATCTTACACTCAAGTGAAAGCTCTGCCTCAGTATCCTTATCCTCATGTATCATAATTATCTCACCGACACGTGTAATAATCTGTGGGTCAACACCTATACTATCCAAATACTCCACAGCAAGTTCTGCTCCAACTTCCTCATGAGGTCTCTCTGAATCCCATCCTATATCATGCAGCAACGCTGCCAATGCAATGATATCCAAATCACCGCCAAGCTTTGACTGTAACTTAATAGCCCATCTATATACTCGCATAGTATGATCAAATCTACTTCTGAACGGATAGTTGGAAGGTCGTCCATTTTCAGCAGTCATTTTTTTGACATATTCTATTACTTCTGCATAATTCATGTTTGCGCCCTCTTAAAGCTATATTTTAATCAATAATAATCACATTATTAATATCTATATTAACATTAATTCAAAAAAAAAACAACTCTAAATATCTATTATCCTGACTTCGGCTTTATTTAATATAATGTATCGTCATTTATTTTTAAAATCAACTCTGTTTTTAATCAAATAGTTGTGGAAATTATCTTCAAAATAGTATATCATATTGTAAGACATATGTTATTGAATTAAGGAAAAGGAGATAGAAGTTATGAAAGCATATAAAGATATGAATAAAGAAGAACTCCTGTCTATAAAAAAAGCACTGGAGGAAGAATACAAAGAAGCAGAAGCAAAAGGACTTAAACTTAATATGGCAAGAGGAAAACCCGGAGAATCACAGCTTGCACTTGCCATGCCAATGTTAGATGTAATCAACAGCTCATCCGATATGCACACTGTACTCGGAAATGACACAAGAAATTACGGTGACTTAGACGGTATCGGTGAATGCAGAAAATTAATGGCTGACATGATGGAAGTTGAAAAGGATAATGTTATAGTATGTGGCAATTCAAGCCTTAACATTATGTATGATACAGTGGCACGTTCAATGTCATTTGGCGTAAACGGTTCAACCCCTTGGTGTAAGCTTGATAAAGTTAAATTCTTATGTCCTGTACCGGGATACGACAGACATTTTAAGATAACAGAGCTCTTCGGCATTGAAATGATTAACATTCCTCTTGGAGCTGACGGTCCTGATATGGATTTGGTTGAGAAGTATGTAAATAATGACGAGGCTGTAAAGGGTATATGGTGTGTACCAAAATATTCCAATCCTACAGGTATATCATATTCTGATGAAGTCATCACACGTTTTGCAAATCTTAAGCCTGCAGCAGAGGATTTCCGAATATATTGGGATAATGCTTACTGCATACATCATCTTTACGAGGATACACAGGATACCATACTTAATATATTGGATGAATGTAGGAAAGCCGGTAATCCCGATATGGTCTACATATTTGCTTCAACTTCAAAAATCAGTTTTCCGGGTTCCGGTATATCTGCTATAGCAACATCACCGGCAAACCTTGATTATATCATGAAAAAAATGACCGTACAGACTATCGGTCATGATAAGATAAACCAATTGCGTCATGTAAGATTTTTTAAAGATATAAACGGACTTAAGGCACATATGAAACAGCACGGCGAATTACTTCGTCCTAAATTCGAAGCTGTGCTTAATACGCTTGATGAAGAACTGGGAGGACTTGAAATCGGTGACTGGATAAAACCAAGAGGCGGATATTTTATCTCTTTTAACTCATTACCGGGATGCGCAAAAACAATAGTTTCAATGTGTAAGGATTTAGGTGTCGTGCTTACCGGTGCAGGAGCAACTTATCCATATGGAAAAGATCCACAGGACTCCAATATCCGTATAGCTCCTTCCTTCCCTACACCTGAAGAAATGCTCGCAGCGTCAAAAATATTTGTACTCTGCGTCAAATTAGCAAGTGTTAATAAAATTCTTGAAGATTTATAATAACAACCTACATTTCGGGGGATTGCCGTCTGAATGAACAGAGAAAAACATGCATTTTTAATTGTATACTTTGTTATGTGTGCAAGTGTTATTTCCTTGCTCTTAATATCTGCGTCAAAATACGGCTATCCTTCAAATGTCAAGGATGCGCGTTCCAGACTTTTATCATATGACAAAGACTGGACAGATATCTATGGAAATCCGGTTGACCTTGAACATTTAAATGAAATTGAAGGTGTTGTACCGGGTAATTCTTTTTCCATATATCATATTATTCCTTTTGAGTTAGATGAAGGAGATGCAATAACTTTCCGCAGCAAAAATGTGAGTGTAGATGCATATATAGATGAAAAATGTATATATAAATACAATGTTCCTGAACCTGCATTAAACTCCGAAGCAGTAGGAACAAACTGGAACTACATAGAGCTGCCTCTGTCAGGTGCCGGAAAAAAGATAGAATTAAGAATAACAACTTCCTACAAATCCGCAAGTGCTAAAATAGACTACATATATCTGGGAGATTCACGTGAAAGCCAATTGGTTACAATATATGACAAGATAGCTCCTGTTATGTCATGCATCATGTTTATTTTCGTAGGTGTACTTTTTATATTGGCAGATATTCCTCTTAATTCCGGCAGCCACAAAAATCATGAATTTTTTTATCTTGGTCTTTTTTCACTCACTATTGCTTTGTGGTGTCTTACATCTACTTATTCAATACAGATATTTACGGGAGATTCGCGAACAAATCATATAGTATCCTGTTTCCTGCTTATGCTTATACCTATCCCTACAATGCTATACCTATATGAAGCATATGGAGAAAAAATACACCGTACGGCACGTATAGTTGCTACATTATCTATTATAGAATTCGTAGTTAATCTGATATTGCAATTAACAAATGTCGCCGATGTCCAGCTGACACTTTTTCTGTCACACATCTTACTTGCGATGGCAGGCATCGTATTCTTCACGACAATATTCATAAACAGTATAAATAAAACTTCCAAAAACTCTGTCAGGTTATTTAAAGTAATACGTTCCATAGGTATGGGTAGTATCGGAGTTTCCGCTATAATAGACATCGTCAGATATACTAAAGGATATGACGATGCAAGCCGCTATGTAAGAATCGGGCTTCTTATATTTATTATCTGCTACGGAGGCTCAAGTCTTGAAAAATCCATAGACACCATACGTCTTGGTACAAAGGCTGACATCATAAGTAAGCTGGCTTATCAGGATGGTCTTACAGAGTTAGGCAACCGTACTCTCTTTAAAGAGCGTCTTAGTTATCTGGACAGTATCAAAGTTCGCGATAACCTTTATATAACAATCACTATGTTTGATGTTAATAATCTTAAGAAAATAAATGATATTTTAGGACATCAGGCAGGTGATGAAATGCTTATCGAAAGTGCAGAAATAATAAAACGAAGCTTTGGCTCAGAAGGTGAATGCTTCAGAACAGGCGGAGATGAATTTGTGTCCATAATAACCGGCAATGATTCAGAAGCCAGAGCTCACGCATGTCATACATTATTTGAAGGCTATATAGACGACCACAATAGCAGTCAAAAAACAAAATATCTTATAAAGATAGCCTCCGGCTCATGTACATATAAACCAAAAATGGGCGATAAATCATTAAATGAAATATATCAGACTGCCGACGATTATATGTATGCCAACAAAAAACAGATGAAACTTGCAGACGGCGACAACCAAATCATAATAACCGACTACACCGGAAGAACCGACCGACTTCAAGCTGAATAAATTTGCAATATAAGGAATAAGAGACAGGTTGCGCAGCTTCCTGTCTCTTATTCCTTAAACTATATTATGACTATTCTTAAGCTCTGAGTTCATTTACGGATGCCGCAAGCTTTTCGATGCTGTCCTTCATACTGTCTGCCAAATCAAGGTTTCTCTGCGCTGTATCATATGCCTGCTGAGTAGTTGCAGTAACCTCTTCACTTACTGCAGAAATTGTTTCTACACTTGCCACAAGCTCCTTGTTAACCTGTAAGAGATTTTCAACCTCTTCAGTCTCCTGTTTCGAGCTTTCGCTTACATCTGATATAGCATCCTTGATTTCCTCAAAGGTCATCTTAGTACTTAAGATTAAGCTGTTCTGGTTAGCTCCTGCTTCAACAGCATTCTCAACTGCCTTGTTCGCACCGTCAGCTTCAGATTGTAAGCTGTCAATCAATTCCTGGATATTTCCTGTAGCATCTGTAGTCTGCTGTGCAAGACTCGTTATCTCTGATGCTACGACTGCAAAGCCACGACCCGATTCACCTGCACGGGCAGCCTCGATAGAGGCATTAAGGGCAAGAAGATTAGTCTGGCTTGCTATATCATCTATAAGCTGAATGATATTAAGAGCCTGATTAGCCTGCTCAACAAGATCAGTCATCTTAGCCTTAAGATCGGTATTAATCTCATCTACATAAGCCGCACTCTCAGTAAGTGCATCCATATTATTAACACCTGTCTCAATATTATGCATACTTTCTTTAAGTAAGGTCTGCATATTTTCGGAAATACTGTTTACATCCTCGATAATAGTCTGTATCTGCTCTGTCTGAACAAGCTGCTTCTGTATGGATTCTGCTGTCTGACTTGTACCTGTTGAAATCTCATTCATATTATTAGCTGTTATCTCTGAAGACTCAGCGACCTCATTAACCATTGATAAAACTGCATTCGTTTCTTTGGTAACACTGTCCGCAACCTGCAATACATGGTTAAGATTTTCTTCTGTCTGCTCCTCATGCATAACAACAGTATTAATTCTCGCATCATTAATCTTCTTCTGAAGCAATGTTGAAAAATATGTAAATAACATAAATAACAATAATGCTAATATCTGTATCTCATAATCCGCTATGTCATCAGCGCCTGTCTGATGAAGAAATGCTATCCTGTATATAACACTGATAACATTAGCCGCAACGGACCAGAACAATACAACCCTGAGTAAAACAGGATCTGCACAAACTATAAGATAACTTATCGGAATAAATATATAGGAAAATACCATTGCGGTATCGCCGGTGAAAACAACCATGGAATACATAAGCAGATATCCGATTGCACCTATATAACGTGCCTTATCTGAATCCGGATCAGCCTTATATGCCATCCATGCCAATATAGTCGGAACAGCAATAAGTAAGGCTAATATTACATAATATCCTATAGTACGCTCGCCTTTTATAACCTCTAAAAGATATGCAGCCAGAATAATAATCTGTGGAATAGTTAAAGCTCTAAGTAATGACTTGCTGATAGTTCTTCTTTCGTTCTCCATAAAATACCTCCATAAAAACAGTCCAAAATAATAAAACCGTGCGGCTGACTTTGTGATGCTCTCATAAGCGTTACCTAAGCAGTTAACTCAGCTCCGGCTACCTCGCGGCACACAGAAGGTCCTGCTTAGTGCTGCTTCGTTCCCGACCTGACACGGTTCACAGGTTCCTGTCGCGCAAGACCAAAACATCAACGCCACTTACAAAGGGCAGCCTCACAAGAAAACATCCCGGGGTCAACCATCACTCCTGCTGTAGCGGATTGCAGGTACAGGGCACCGCTAACTCCCCAGCTGCACGGAAATTTTATAACAAATTTATTATGTTAAATAAAATTTACACAATTATTTCTAAAATAATTGTAATAATCATCACTTTACAAGTATATAAAAATATTCTTTTTTAGTCAAGAATTTTCATTTACAATTATCAGTTTAATTACATGTGCTTTATACATTATTTATTTTTCTGCCTGAGCTTGATAAAAAAATTCTTTAATAAAGCCGAGCATTCCTCTTCCAAAACACCCTTCTTAATCTCAACCTGATGATTGAATTCCTTTATGTCAAGTATATTTATTATCGAACCGGCACAACCGGCCTTTGGATTCATACATCCTATAACACATCTTGGAATTCGCGCCTGAACTATGGCTCCGGCACACATTTGACAGGGTTCAAGCGTAATATATATCGTACAATCCTCAAGCCTCCAATCCCCTATTACCTTTGACGCCTTTTTTATAGCCGCTATCTCAGCATGGGCAAGACTTGATTTATCAATGTTTCTCCTGTTATACCCGCGTGCTATTACCTTCCCGTCATATACTATGACACAACCTATCGGTACATCATCGTTATCTGCCGCCTTCTTCGCTAATTTAAGCGCCTGTCTCATGAATTTTTCATCTTCACTGACCATGATTTTTCCTCTCTTGTAATTTATTATGATATACGATAATATGATATAAGTGTAAAAACTTCAAGCTGATTTACACCTGTATAAAATCAGTTTATTTTTATAAAAATGCCAAAGCATTGGGAGGGGCACAATATGGGACCGGCGACCCTGCAAACAAAGAACTTAATATTGCGTGTGGAAAATGAGTCAAAAGCAAAAGAAGTATTAGACCTTTATACCCGCAACAAAATCTCATTTGATATGTATGAGCCGACTCGCCCAAAAAACTTCTATACCATAGATTACCACAGAGCTCATCTGCGCGGAGAATACAATAATTATCTTCGTGGCATCTTCTTAAGATATTACATCTATACTAATTATAGGATTGACCGTATTATTGGCTCTGTGAATTTCAACATAAAAGAGGATGATTTCGGCGTCTATGCCGAACTTGGCTATAAGATAGATCTCCTGTATCAGAACCGTGGTTACGCTTACGAAGCAAGCCGTGCCGGAATTCTTGTTATGAAGGAAAAATACAACATTAACCGCATAGTTGCACATATAGCGCCTGAGAATAGTCCTTCTCTTCGCCTTGCAGAAAAACTGGGTTTCAAAAAAGCAGGCACTGCTACACTATGTGCTAATATACTCAATAAAAATATATATTTAGACAGCTATGCTCTCAATACTTCTGAAATCCAATAACCGAAATTTCCCGTGAGATATTTTGCTTTTTTTACAGGTACAAATACACTGAATCCAAACATATTTGCAAGATATTTTTCTTTATTATTGAATACTCCGGGGACCCCTATTACAACCTTTTCTTCGTTGTTATTAAGCCTTACCTTGCCAAACATTATATATCTGTACTGATAAAAACCATGAGACAGGAAGCTGTTCGCTCCTAATTTCCAGTTACTGATATGAAGCCTTCCAATATCCTGCGGCTCTATCTTAACACACTCGGTAATCTGACTGTCAGGGAATAAAGCAAGCTTCGGATAGGTTTCAAGTATCTCTTCACAGATATCCCGATAACTTTTTTCCTCAGTTATTTCAGAATCTGCTCTATCAGACTCATCCTCATCATATCCTTTAATTGTGGGAATCTCTTCTATGACTTTGCCTGTTTCCTTCTCTATATCTTTCTTGAGATCTTCATCCGCTCTGAAAACTATAGTTGGGTTTTCTTTTTTTTCAGCATCTTTATTAGTCAGTTTTTCTTTCCTTGAGATAATAAGATTATTCAAGTCTATGTCTTTGTCATCCCATACTCCCAGAAGCTGTTCTCCATCATCACATTGAAAGAAAATACCATCATATTCATCTAAACTGATACCATCATCAAACGGTGCATCCCATGGTATAAAAATACGCTTCATTATTGTATCTCTTTCTCTCGCGCAAAAGCTTATATCCGTGAGATATTTTCCTACATTATTATGAAGCAGATACACTATACATCTGCATTCATCTTTTTTATACAGTCTTAAGCCTATCTGAATACGTGCCTGATTCTCGGCGCCGCTTAATACACATTGTATTTTTATAAATCCCGCATTTTCACATCTTAGGTTATCTCTGTACCTGTAAATATAAGAGACGCATCTTCCTTTTCGCATAGTATACCCCCGCTTTTTTCGTAAATATATGTATAATATATGCGAAGGCTTGACCAATTATACCCAAAATGAATATGATTTATTATTTTTTCAACAAATCGCTTAAACGTGCGAACTGCTCTAAGGAAAGAGTCTCTCCCCGTATGTTCTCCGACAAAGACATTTTATTAAGTGCATCTGTTACTTCACTCTTGGAAATGTTTAGCTCCTGCGAGTTATTAATACTGTTTTGCAGCGTCTTTCTCCTTTGATTAAAAGACGCTCTTATAAGTTTAAACATCAACTTCTCATCATCTACCTCAACCGGAGGCTTATCCCATCTTGTAAGTCTTATAACGGAAGATGCCACATTAGGTCTCGGCATAAAGCAGTTCGGTGGAACATGCGCCACAATATAAGGTTCTGCATAATACTGCACAGCCAATGACAAAGCTCCGTAATCCTTACTGCCCGGTAATGCCTGCATACGTGCGGCAACCTCCTTTTGAACCATTACGGTTACAGATTCTGCCGGCACATCATTTTCAAATAATCCCATAATAATCGGTGTCGTAATATAATACGGCAGGTTGGCTACAACCTTAAGAGTTCTCTTATCATCTCTAATCAGTTCATGTATATCAAGCTTTAATATATCTTCATTAATCACATTGACGTTATCATACTCAGCTAAGGTTTCCTCCAATATCGGAAGTAAATTCTTATCTATCTCAACAGCATATACATAGCCTGCCGCTTCAGCAAGATACTGTGTCATAGTTCCGATACCCGGTCCTATCTCCAAGACCACATCATCCTTTGTAATATCCGCTGCCCTTATAATCTTTTCAATAACATGTCCGTCTATAAGAAAGTTCTGTCCATATCTTTTCTGAAAAGCAAAGTTGTACTTTTTTAATATTTCTATTGTTACCTGTGGATTACTTAACTTTTCCATTATATCTCCTTCTGCCATCTCAGATGACTGTGAAACTCTTCAATAAGGTAGTGCATCGTGGATATTGACAGTTTCATAAGCAAACCGTATGCAGACGTCGGTACTTAGTGATTTGGATAGAATCGGAAATTACTTTTACGTAGTGAAAAGTGATTTCCGATTACAGCCAAAGAGCTTAGTACCGCTACGTCGAATCAGAGCGCAAGCGTGTTTGCGATGAAATTGTCAATAGCTGCGATTTAACTATATTAATGCTTAGTTTCACATTCATCTGAGATATTATACAGTTTTAAAGAATTATTCCAAATTGTATTATATACTTCTTCAACAGATACCCCTTTTATAGCTGCAATTTCCTCGGCTACATAAGGTATATTCAGGGAAGAGTTTCTCTTGCCGCGGTTTGGTTCAGGGGCGAGGTATGGGCTGTCTGTCTCAAGCACTATGCGATCGAGCGGTGCATATGCGACAGTTTCTTTAAGCTTTTTGCTGTTTTTAAAGGTCAATACTCCGCCCACGCCGATATAAAAGCCCATATCAAGAAATGTTTTTGCTATCTCCTTTGAATAAGAATAACAGTGTATAACGCCTCCGATTTCTTCACTGTGTTCGTGCTTCATAATATCAATCGTGTCCATAGCCGCATCCCTGCTGTGTATTACTATAGGAAGTTTTAATTCCCGAGCAAGTTTCAATTGCTTTACAAACCATTTTTTCTGCAACGGCTTATCAGTATCATCATAATGATAATCAAGCCCTATCTCACCTATAGCAACCACACGCTCATGTGAAAGTATCATATCCTTTAAGATATTTAAGGCTTTCTCATCATCTTTAAAAGCCTCCAAATCCCCGACATCAGACGGATGTATACCTATTGCGCCATAGAAGAAATCATATTTTTTAATAAGTTCCATCGTAGCTCTGCAACCTGCAAGGTCAGCACCTATATTAGTAACTGCATATATATTTTTTTTATGAAAGGAGTTAATCAACTCATCCCTGTCCTCATTAAATGCCTCGTCATCATAATGTGCATGCGTCTCAAATATCTTCATTTTTGCCTCCGTAAGCTGTTTAATCCTATAAAAATCTCTTAATATTTTAAGTGAAACACAGTGTTTTGTAAATATTTCGCAGAAAAAATTTATATTTTACATATTTACTGTTGAAATTTTCTGATTTTTTTTATAAAATAGTACTTAGTTATACTATATTAGGAGGTACCGGAATGACTATTGATGAATATTTAGATCTTAGCTTATTAGATGAGCTTCTTGAAAATTGGTCGGCTGCAACTAATATGATCGCTGTTGCTTTGGATGATGAGGGAAATTTCCTTTCCAACAAATTAGGTTTTTCCCGTGACAACATAGAAGCTTTTAGTGAAGATATAGAGGTTGAAGATGTTGTAGTTGCTACAGTTATCGGTGGACCTTTGGACGAGGATGATACCGAAGAACATATTGAGATTTCTGCAAGACTTCTTGTAAATTCAATTCAGGATCTTATGGAAAGAGCTTATGAGAAAAAGGAACTTGATGAGATTCAGGCAGGTTTTACTGCTAAGGTTAACGATGCAGCCGTTCTTATCAAAGAACTTTCTGCAAAATCACAAGGTCTTAAGAAGATTGAGAATAAGCAGAATATTTTAGCACTTAATGCTTCTATAGAAGCTGCACGTGCAGGTGAGGCAGGACGTGGATTTACAGTCGTAGCTCACGAATTCGGAAGTATGGCTCATGAGTCAGGCGTATTAAATGACGCTATACAGAAAACTCTTCGTCAATTGGATGAATCTATGAGAGAGTTGGGAGCAGAATAATTTATTTTTGAAAACACATTTCACAATTAGGACATATTTTGAACACATTTATATGTTATCGTAAGATTTGTAAAGAGCTTTTCATATATTTGAATCCTCTCTCCCCTAAATGAGTGGTGAATAAATCCCTCCCCGGTTTGATTCATCACTCGTTTTTTGTTTTACATATACATATCTCTGCGACAGACAAACCCTTCTATCGCAGCCGTATGAAAGCTGATTTCACCATGATATTTTATTATATTTAAGGAGTATATAAAATGATTAACGAATTGTATAAAGACATGACAGGCAAAGGCTCTGTTATAAGAGAATTTTTTACATATGCGAATAAAAAGGCAGCCGAGATAGGCGCTGAGAATATATATAATTTTTCGCTCGGAAATCCATCCGTCCCTACTCCTCAGGAATTTACGGACGGACTTATAAGTATGCTTGAGACAAAAAATCCGGTGTCTCTCCACGGCTACAGTCCATCACTTGGTATAGACTCAACGAGAGAAGCTGTTGCCACTTCACTTAACAAAAGATTCGGTATGAATTATACCAAAGACGAGATATTTATGACGACAGGTGCTGCAGGCGCCATAGCTCACGCAGTAAGATGCGTGGTAAAGGACGGTGATGAGGTTATTACTTTCGCGCCTTATTTTCCCGAATATGTACCTTATATAGAGGGAACAGGTGCTAAGCTTACCATAGTTCCGGCGGATATAGATACTTTCCAGATTAATTTTGAGGAATTCGAAAAGGCACTTAATCCGGGAGTACAGGCAGTCTTAATCAATTCACCAAACAACCCATCAGGTATTGTATACTCTACTGAAACCATAAAGAAACTTGCAGATATACTTAACGAAAAGCAAAAGGAATACGGTCACGATATATACATTGTATCTGATGAGCCTTACAGAGAGATAGTATTCGAGGGTACAGATGCACCATTTATCTCATCCTTTTACGACAATTCAATCTGCTGCTATTCATTCAGCAAGAGCCTTTCACTTCCGGGTGAAAGAATAGGATATGTCGCAGTCAACCCTGCTTGTAAGGACGCAAAGTTAATAATTCTTATGTGCGGTCAGATTTCCAGATTTACCGGACACAACTGCCCTCCGTCACTTATTCAGCTTGGTATCGAGAATGTACTATATACTACAAGTGATTTGTCTGTTTACGAGACAAATAAGAATATATTATTTAAAGAACTCACACGTATAGGCTATCATATAGTGGAACCGGGCGGTACATTCTATATGTTCCCGCGCACTCCTATCGCAGATGCCAATGAGTTTTGCTGGAGAGCGGCAAAGGAATTAAACCTTATCATAGTTCCGGGAGACAGCTTCAACTGTCCGGGGCATTTTAGGATTTCATACTGTGTCACAACCGATACAGTCGAAAAATCCATACCATTGTTTGAAAAACTGTACAATATGTATAATTAAAATATTGTTTTTTCCACACATTTTCTGTATAATTGAAATTGCGTGTAAAAAAATTACTATAGGAGGAGCGCCTATGTCACAAAGTGACATACATACATGCGCTCCTACGACTTGCCGCCTAACGAATGTGAGGGGGCGTAACCAATAACAGGGAGGATAAACAAATGGCAGAAGCCAACATAACAGGTTTTCGAGAGAAAAAGCCTAAAAGATACACAGGAATATTATTACATCCTACTTCCTTCCCGGGACCTTACGGTATCGGGGATTTAGGCAGAGGAGCTTATGATTTTATAGATTTTTTGGAGCGTTCAGGCCTTAATACATGGCAGGTGCTTCCTCTGGGACATACAGGATTTGGCGATTCGCCTTATCAGCCTTTCTCAGCGTTTGCAGGCCAACCTCTTATAATTAGTCTTGATCATTTAAAAGAATTAAAACTTTTATATGACAGTGATTTCTATGATATGCCGCAATGGAATCCCGAACAGGTAAACTATGGTGCTTTAATAGAATTTAAAACGAGACTGCTCAAACAGGCATATGCAAGATTTACCGATGAAGATATTGAAGACGGTGTATCGACAAGCCCTGAGCTTCTTAAGGACTACAACGGTTTCTGCGAAATAAATTCATACTGGTTAGATGACTATGCATTATTCATGGCCGGAAAGGATTATCATGAAGGCATGCCTTGGTATATGTGGGAAGATGACCTCAAAAAACCTACCAAGAAGCAGAAGGATGCCTGGAAGAAGAAGCTCGAAAAGGAAATCGGTTATTATAAATTCATACAATACTTATTCACTAAGGAATGGCTGGCTTTAAAAGCTTATGCAAATGAGAAGAAAATATCAATAGTCGGCGATATCCCTATATTTATGGCATGGGACAGTGTAGATGTCTGGGCTAACCAGAAGCTCTTCTTACTTGACAGTGATGGTTATCCGACTGTAGTTGCAGGTGTTCCGCCGGATTATTTTTCAGCTACCGGACAGCTCTGGGGTAATCCTCTCTATAATTGGAAGAAACACACAGAGACAGGCTACGAATGGTGGTTAAACAGAATCAAACACCAACTTACGCTGGCTGATTTCTTAAGAATAGACCATTTCAGAGGTTTTGACAAATTCTGGGCTGTACCTTATGGAGAGACAACCGCAATAAACGGTAAATGGATTGAGGCACCGGGTGTGAATTTCTTCACGCAGCTCGAGGCTACACTTGGATACCATCTTCCTATTATTGCCGAAGACTTAGGTGAGATAGACCAGTCTGTAGCAGACCTTAGAGATAAATTCGGTTTACCGGGTATGAAGATTCTCCAATTTGCATTTGAAAATCCGGAGGAAAATGACTTCCTCCCACATAACTTTATCAGAAACTGCGTATGCTATACGGGAACTCATGACAATGATACTACTCTCGGATGGTACAAACATGCATATGAATCATCGAAGGACAAATTAAGACGTTACTTCTCAACTGATGGAAATGACATATGCTGGATACTTATAAGAGCCTGCTTCGGCTCTGTCGCAAATATGGCTATAGTTCCTATGCAGGATATACTCTGTCTTGACTCCTGGGCGAGATTTAATACACCGGGGGTCGGCGAGGGTAACTGGGCATGGCGATATAAACAGGAAGCTCTTACACCTGAGCTTTCAGCCAGATTATATGAAACCTGTAAAATGTATGGCAGATAATATATTGTTGGGAGGGGTTAAATGCGTACATTTATTGCATTTTTTATATTGTTTTTATCTTCCTTTGTGATTACTCCTTACTACTGGTATCTCAAGGATCTTTCCAAGAAAGACCCGGATGCCGCATGGGAAAAGTCATATAGATTGGTTCGGGGATTTTTCTTCCTTGAACTTAAACTGATGAAAGCAAAGGTTACGGTCAAAGGACATGAGAATATACCTGAGGATAAAGCTTGTTTATTTGTCGGTAATCACAGAAGTTATTTTGATATTCTAATAACACATAATACCATCGGAAGACCGGTCGGTTACATTGCAAAAAGTGAAATGAAAAAAGCCCCGTTAATCCGACTATATATGAAAGCTATAGGTTGTCTTTTCTTAGAGAGAGATAATATTAAGCAAGGTCTTGAAACAATCAATAAAGGTGCCGAGCTTTTGAAACAGGGACATTCCATGGTGCTTTTCCCTGAGGGACACAGAAATCATGAAGATACATTTCTTCCATTTAAGGAAGGCGGCTATAAGATGGCCGATAAGTCCGGATGCCCTATAATTCCGTTTGCAGTATCAAGGACAGATATTCTTCTTGAACGTGCACCAAAGGGCTTAAGAAAATGGCAGGAAGTAATCATAGAATTCGGAGAGCCAATCTATCCGAATGATTATCCTATGAAGGATAGAAAAGCAAAATACAAGGAAATTCCTGATATTATCGCAGGAATGAGAAAAACTCACAAAATATAAAACAGGAGGATACAAGATATGCCTTGGTGGGGAATATTACTCATAATCTTAGCTGTAGTTGCTATAGCATTAGTTGTATTATACAATGTTGGCAATAAATTACAGCAAAAACAATTGGATCAAAAAGAACAGATGGCAGAGGCTGCTCAGCCTGCTACTATGCTCATTATAGATAAAAAGTATCTGCCCATGAAAGATGCGGGACTACCGAAGATTGTTATGGAACAGACACCAAAGAGATATCAGAAAGCTAAGCTTCCTATTGTTAAAGCCAAGGTCGGTCCGCAGATTATGAATTTTATCTGTGATGATGCGATATTCGAAGACCTTCCTACAAAAGGCGAGGTTAAGGCTATGGTAAGCGGAATATACATAGTAAGTGTCAAGAGTATAAGAGGCAAAAAGAAGAACACTGTAGAAGAAGAAACCGGCAAGAAAAAGAAGAAGGGCTTCCGTCAGAGAATGCAGCAAAAGCAGGCAGAATATCAAAAACAATTGAATGATGAACTCCTTGCCAAAAAGCAAAACAAAGAAAAAGGCCTTGATCAGAAGAAGACAAAAGAACAGATAAAGAAAGAAAAAGAAAGAGCAAAGAAGATTAAAGATGGAATCTAAGAAAAGCATCAGTATTAAAAATATTATAAATATATTTTTACCGTTGTTTTTTGCTATGCTTATTCAGATAATAGTTGTAGTCGGTGATATAGCAGCTATCTTCATTAAGAATATGCTATCCGATAAAAGAACAAACTCAGACAATACTATTGAATACATACTATCACAGGATTATACACAGCCGATGAATACGGCAGCACTTTCATTTATACAATATGTGTTGTATATACTTGTGTTCGGGATATGGTATTACAAAACTAAAAAGCCTTCTATAAAAGAAGGCTTTTTTAGCATTATTAAGCCACCTGTCATAATCCCTCTTGCCATAGCAGGTCTGGCAGGTCAGGTACTTGTAGACAGTGTATTAGCCTTAATACGTCCTTTGTTCGTAAACTTATTTAATGACTATGACAAGCTTATATCCAACGTAACCGGAGCATCTGCGTCATGGCTTATGTATATGTCGGTATTTCTGCTTGCACCTGTCGCAGAAGAGATACTATTCAGAGGATTAATCCTAACTTACGCCCGAAAATGCATACCGATATATGCGGCTATTATCCTTCAGGCATTTTTATTTGGATTATATCATGGTAATATAATTCAGGGCATATATGCATTTATACTTGGTATGCTGCTTGGATATATTGCCATAAAGACAGGAACATTATTTGCAGGGATATGTTTTCACATTGCACTTAATATAAGCATAATATTTGTTCCTGCAGTATTATTTGATAATGATTTTAGATGTATAATATCCGTTGCCGTATCATGTATAATTCTTGTGCTGGGAATAACATTTATGAATTTATTGCTTAAACACAAGACTTCTAAGGTTAATACGACTACCGGTAATGAAGATGAAAATAACAGTGAAATATAATAGTTTTAAAACTATATTATATGATTAATCAGGAGGGTAAAAAATGGATGCACCAATCGGAGTATTTGATTCAGGTGTCGGTGGTCTTACTGTTGTAAGAGAGATTATGCGCCAGCTCCCAAGTGAAAACGTAATATATTTCGGAGATACTGCCCGTGTTCCTTACGGAAGTAAATCAAAAAATACTATATTAAAGTTCTCGAGACAGATTGTAAGATTTTTACGTACCAAGAATGTTAAAGCAATTGTAGTTGCCTGCAACACTGCAAGTGCTCTTGCACTCGAGGATATGCGTGACGAGATTGATATACCTGTCATCGGTGTGGTAAGACCGGGAGCTAAGATGGCTGTCGAAAAAACCAAGACCAAGCATGTCGGTGTAATAGGTACTGAGGCTACCATTAAATCAGGCATATACACAGACTACATAAGACAACTTGACGAAGAAGTAAATGTCATAGGAAAAGCATGTCCTCTCTTCTGCCCGCTCGTTGAGGAAGGATTACTCGAGGATAGAATTACAGATGATATGATACACAGATACTTATCTGAATTAAAGCCTTATGGAGTTGATTCGCTGGTATTAGGCTGTACACACTACCCTCTGCTGTTTAATCCTATTAAGCGATATATGGGCGATAATGTAACACTTATTAATCCGGCTTATGAGACTGCCAAGGAATTGAAAAATATCCTGAACGACAATAAACTTCTTAACAGCAGAAGCAACATTCCAAGCTATGAATTTTACGTAAGTGACGGTATGGATAAATTCAAATCCTTCGCAGACAAGGTTCTTCCTATAAATGTTGACAAGGTAAATGTAGTTGATATAGAAAGTTATTAAATACGGTAAATTTCTCAGGCCCTTATATATTGTTTTAAAATGTATATCGGTTCACGATGGTAAAAAATATGAAAGTTAATATAATTATTGAAAGCATAGATGAGGACGGTTCTAAAAGCCATAGTGAAAACACCGCCATAATGTATAAGCATAATGACGGTTACAGACTTACTTATTCCGAGGATTTGTCAGGTGATGGGCAGCTTACTAAGACAACCATTTATATGAACTCTTCCGAACTCAGAATATTAAGACGCGGTGAGCTGACGACGGATTTTATATACAGTGAATCTGTCATACATAATACAGCCTACGAAACGCCTTTTGGCAATCTTCCCATCACGCTGACCACTAAAAAATATGAATATATAGATAATTTTCTTGAAACAGAATCAGGTGAGATAATTATTAATTCATCATATCTTCTTGATGTTGGAGACTCACTAACTCCACCTTCAAGCATAAATTTGTTTATAAATGTAAAACAAAAGAATGAAACATCGGACAATCATGATGACAATTGACAGGCATTAAGGAGAATTAGCAATATATGAGCAAAGAAAAAACCTTCGAAGATTTCTTCGGTATTTTAACTAACCATGAACATTTAAAAGATAATAAAGCTCTGTCAGACTACACTATACATGAAGCAACCGAGTATGAGGTACTTATGCGCATATTTGAAGATGTGTATATTAATCCCGATGACACTATAGTTGACTTTGGATGTGGTATGGGCAGAGTATTATTTTACTGCAATAACCGTTTCTTCTGCAATGTAACAGGTATAGAGGATAACAAAGAAGTCTATGATAAGCTTTCAGAAAATGCAGAAACATATCACAAGAAATTCATGGAGCAGGAGGATAAATTTTCGCTTCTTAATATACATGCTGCTGACTATGAAATAAATCCGGGTGATAATTTCTTTTATTTTTTTAATCCGTTCTCTGCAGATGTATTGGAAAGCATTATTGAAAAGATTATTAAATCTGTCCACGAAAACTTACGCCAAGTAACCATTATCCTTTACTACTGCACCTATGAGATGATAAGCGTAATTCGCAAATTCCCTCTCCGCCTTGAAAATGTAATCAAACTTCCGGGCTACGAAGAAGACCCTGACGAGAAAGCTTATATATACAGGTTGTAAATAAATGTTTATATGGATAATGGTCGGTTAGAGGGCATGATATACTCTAACAGGTTAAAGACTTAATACCGGCATGATAAGAAGCAGGCAGTTACGCAACATGCAATCAATTTGTTAAATCAGTAATCTCAACATCTCTATATTAACACGAAATCGATGAACTCGCTTCGCTCAGACATATCGATTTCTGAGTTAATATATTCGATGTCTCGATTCTGATTTTACACAAATTGTGC
>JAFTFE010000165.1 GCA_017449765.1 Lachnospiraceae bacterium
CAAATAAAGTTAAAAAGTTGAGAAATAATTTTATATTGGTATTGAATGATTTGAAGTAAATAAAGTATAATGTTCATGAGCATTGTCTCCTTTTGTATGAGATTGGTTTGGTCGCGAATATTATACACTAAAAAAGGGGGGGCAATGCTCATTTTATTTGCAAAGTCCCTAAATATAAGAATTTTGAAACAAAAAAGGAGTGTCAACTTGACACTACCGGGAAATGTACAGGGGATTACAAATGAAGATAAAAAACCAAAAACAAAAACTGCTTTACCTCGCCAAGATAATGCAGGAAAAAACAGATGACGAGCATGGATTGACTATGCCACAGATACAGGAAGAACTCGCGAGATACGACATAGAGGCGAATCGAAAGACACTCTATGACGATATCGCTGTGCTTAATGATTTCGGAATAGAGATAATCAAGCAACAGGAAGGCTATAAAACCTTATATCACTGCGGCAAGAGAGAATTCGAGCCGGCAGAACTGCGTTTAATCATAGATGCTATAGCATCATCCAAATTCATAACATTAAGAAAATCCAAACAATTAATTAAAAAATTAGAGAAAATGGTGAGCAATCACGAAGCAAAACTTCTTGACAGAGAAGTAATTGTCTCCGACCGTGTTAAGAATATGAACGAAAGTATATTTTACACCGTTGATGCAATCCAGAATGCTATTGCCAACAACCACCGAATCAAATTCCGCTACTTTAGCTGGAATATAGAAGGCGGCATGGAATTCCATCACGATGGCGAATACTACGATGTAAGCCCTTGGGCACTTTGCTGGGATTCGGAGAACTACTATCTGGTAGGCTTTGATTCAAATATCGGCGAAATCCGCCACTACCGCGTAGACAAAATGATGAACACTGACGAGCTTCCCGAGAAACGTCTGGGTTCCAAGCAATTCAAGGAAAAGGGCATCGACTCATATACCAAAAAACATTTCCGTATGGTAGGAGGCACTGAGGAACGGGTATCTCTCCTTTGCAAGAATAAAATGGCAAATATAATCATTGACCAATTTGGCAGAGAAACCAAGTTCCAAAAGGCAGACGAGGAACATTTCCGGACAAAGGTGGATGTCGTGGTAAGCGACCAGTTCTTAGGCTGGGTAATTGCGCTTGGTGGGGATGTAGTTATAGAAGCACCGGAGAGTGTAAGGGCGAGGGCACTGGAGCTTATGAGGGAGAATTTGGAGAGGTATGAAAGTCTATAACTAATTATATCATAATAATATAAATAATTTTGTCCCAATATTGACAAATAGTGTCCCGAGTGTTATTATAAAATTACAATAATACTTGGGGTGATTTTTATGAAAAAGAAAAACGTAATTAATTTAATCAAATATCATATGGACAATAATGAAGCAGGCTTTAGGACTGAAGCATATGAGATTGCCCGAGACTTTGATAAAGCGGGAGATTTTCAACTCGCTGAATATATAATTTCTATGCTTTCGAGTACAGAAGTTTTTGTACCGCAGATGAACTATAAAGATACAGATTTATTTCAAAAGATACAGGATAATAAAGAACCTTTATGGCTCCCGGATACTATTAGTCAGGATTTGATGGGAATAGTAAATGCAGTTTCTCACAAGGCAGGAGTAAATAAGTTTATGTTTCAGGGAGCCCCGGGAACCGGTAAGACTGAGGCAGTAAAACAGCTTGCTCGAGTATTGGATAGAGATGTATATATGGTTGATTTCAACTATATAATCGACAGTAAGTTAGGTCAGACACAAAAAAATATTGCGGATTTATTTAGAGAGATTAACAGTTTTGCGTATCCGGATAAAGTAATAATGCTTTTTGATGAGTTAGATGCAGTTGCATTAGATAGAACTAATTCAAATGATATAAGAGAGATGGGAAGAGCAACAACATCCATACTAAAAGGAATAGATGCTATGGACGATAGGATATTGCTTGTTGCAACAACAAATCTATTTAGGTACTTTGATAAAGCCATTACAAGAAGGTTTGATGCTATTATTGACTTTAATAGATATGAGAGAAAGGATTTGGAAGAAATTGCAGAGGAAATATTAATTAGATATTTGAACGTTTTTAATATCAAATCTAAGAATATAAGATTATTTAAAAAAATAATCAATTTGTATGAAGAGATACCTTATCCTGGGGATTTGAAAAATATTATAAAAAGTGCAATAGCGTTTAGTGATTCTGAAGACGAGAAAGATTATTTTAGAAGATTGTATGTTGCAGTAAAAGGAAATAAGCCGGATAATATTCAGATTTTAAAAGAAGAAGGCTTTACAGTTCGTGAAATTGAGATTTTATCACAGGTATCTAAAAGTAGTGTATCACGTGAATTGAGAGGAAATATAGATGAATAAGATTTTACAATTAAAGGGACACTTTGATAGTAATAAAGGACCTAAACCGGGACCTGCCAAGTTACCACCAAATACTGAAGTAAACGTAGAACATATTGATAAGCTTGTTAGCAGGTTAGAGAGTATATTTGCTACATGGAAGGAAGATACAAGGCTTAAAGGTGCTTTAGTAAGTGTTCACTATAGAAGAGTAATTGCAAAAAGTAATAGATTAAAAATCATATTGGGTAATGGTAGTAAATCACCTAATGAATCTATTCGTGGTGCTAAATTTGTAGGTGAAGGAAATGAAAGACATCATGTTTTTACACATTATGTGCCTTTGACTGTACTTGAAAATTCTATAGATATACTGAGGGAATGTTCAGATTTAGTTAAAGAATTATATAATGGAAAAATAACGTCTGAAGATATTGATAAAATTAATAGTAACAAAAAAGATGTTGGAGATATGAAAAGATCTAACTTTTCAAAAGCTATTGTTGACGCTTACTATGTAAAAAGTTTTGATATAGATAAAGCAGAAAAAATATATAATGATAGATCGGTAATTACGTTGTATAGGACTAATGTTGGAATAAGAGAAATCCTTGAATATGCAGGTATTGATATAAATGATGTAAGTTTACTTGATGAAAATACTTTGTTGCTTGACAAACGTCAGATAGAATTGCTTTATAATAATATGCCTTATCTGATAGCAATGGGGGTAACCGATTGGTCAGAAATAGATTGTGCTCAAGCTATTGGAGACGTTATAGAAGAAAAAAAGATTGAGATACCTAAACCTAAAAATGAACCTTTGGTCGGAGTTATAGATACTCATTTTGATGAAGAGGTGTATTTCTCTGAATGGGTTAAATATAAAAACTGTATGGATGATGTTATTGAAATTGAGGCAAAAGATAAGGAGCATGGAACGGCAGTTGCGTCAATTATAGTCGACGGACCATCATTTAATCCCAAGCTTCAAGATAATTGTGGAAGATTTAGGGTAAAGCTTTTTGGTGTATGTAAGGCAAAAGGTTTTAGTGTGTTTTGGATTTTAAGAAAGATAAGAGAAATTGTTGCAAAAAACAGAGATATTAAAGTATGGAATTTGTCACTTGGCTCATACATGGAGATTGAAGAAAATTTCATATCGCCTGCTGCAGCTGAGCTTGACAGGATACAGTATGAATATGATGTGATTTTTGTTGTTGCTGGAACGAATAATGAACATAGCAAAGAAAAAATGAAAATAGGTTCTCCTGCAGATTCACTCAATTCCATAGTTGTGAATGCTGTTTCCTTTAGTGGTAAGCCTGCTTCATATTCAAGGGTTGGACCTGTTTTAGATTTCTTCTATAAACCGGATGTTTGCTATTATGGTGGTGATAGTGACGAAGCAATAAGAGTCTGCACACCATTAGGCGAAAAAATGGTAATGGGAACATCTTTTGCTGCACCATGGATTACAAGGAAAGTGGCATATCTTATTTACGTTATGGGATTAAGCCGAGAAATTGCAAAAGCTCTTATAATTGATTCGGCAGCAGGATGGGACAGGCAGGATATATCATCATATGAAATGGGATATGGAATTGTTCCAATCAAGATAGATGATATTCTTAGCTCGAAGGATAATGAAATAAAATTTTTGCTTTCAGGAACTATTGAAGATTTTGAAACCTATACATATAACATTCCGGTTCCACAGGATGACAAGGGTTTTCCATACTTTGCAAAAGCAACATTAGCATATTTTCCGATGTGTGATAGAAATCAAGGTGTTGATTATACAAGCACAGAGATGGATATACATTTTGGAAGACTGAAAATAAAAAATGGTAAGCCAGCAATTTATTCAATTAATAACAATCTTCAGTCAGAAAGTGGATTGCTGAACCTTCGTGAAAATTATGTTAGGAAATTTTATAGAAAATGGGATAATGTAAAACACATTAGTGAAGAGTTAAGTAAAAATGCTAAAACAAGAACAGTTTTTGAGTTGGGAATGTGGGGATTAAGCATAAAAACTAAGGAGCGAGCAGTTGAAAAGGCTGGAAGAGGACTTCAATTTGGAGTTGTTGTTACTCTATATGAGATGAAAGGTGTTAATCGTATCAATGAATTTAAAAAGCTTTGTATGATGCGTAATTGGTTGGTTAATACGGTTGATATTGATAATCAAATTGATGTTTACAATATGGCGGAAGAGGAAATTGAGTTGGAGTAAAGGACAAAGGAAAAATGGATTTATTAGAATTTATGGATTTAACTGATTTAAAAAATAAGTCTGAAGTAGAAAAAGCAAAATATATTTGCTTTTACAGATATCAAGAATTTCAAGAAAATATCTTTTCAATGTCGGAAATTTTAAAAACTTTTGAAGAATTTGGATTTAGTACTCCGAATTCTTCAAGACTTAAAGAAAAAATGACGAAAGGTAGAGATAAGTACTTTATCATATCTAGAAGTGAAAAAAACAAAATAGAATTTGTTCCAGTGATTTTGCAATCCCTAATTAAAGAATTTGGCGATAAATGGAACGATTATACAATTATCGTTTCAGAAAGCGAATTGATTGATGAAGAGAAATTTGCAAATAAAAGACAATATTTAGATAGGCTTATTAAACAAATAAATAATACATATAAAAATAATTGCTATGATGCATGTGCTGTATTGTTAAGACGTTTATTTGAAATTCTGTTGATATTGAGTTATCAAAATATAGGAATAGATGAGGAAATAAAGGACAGAAGTGGCAATGGATATTTGATGTTAGAGCAAATAGTAAATAATGCTATAAATAATAGTACATTAAAATTATCAAGAATAAAAAACAAATTTAATGACTTTAGAAAAATTGGAAATTTTTCTGCACATGGACTTACTTATATAGCAAGCAAAAAAGATATAGATGATATAAAAATCGATTATCGTGTTATGTTAGAAGAATTGTATAACAAATCAGGATTATTATGAAGGAGGATGAAATATTAATGAGTAATAGAGTAAAGTTGAAAATTGGAGAAATAGAATTTGAGGCTGAGGGAACAGAAGAGATTATTGACAGGGAAAGAACGGTCTTTTTGAATTCTATACTTCCTGCTGCTATTGAAGCTATGAAGAAGACACAAATTATAGAAAGCTCACAAGGAAATGAATATATTCAAGATTATATTCCTCAAGTAATTGAGAGTAAAAAGGATGCAGGAATTGAAATCGAAAATAGCTTTGATTTTTCAAGAACTAATCTTATTACCTTTATAAATAAGTATGGAAATATAAATGATCAAGATTTTGTTTTATTTGCTACTTATTATGATGAGAAAAAAAATAATACAAAATATTTTACATCTGAAAACGTAAAAAAATATTATTCAGAGGCAAGGCGACAAGAATATTCAAATGTTAGTGAATTATTGAGAAAATTATTGAAAAAAGGATTTATAATGGATGCACCTGATGTGGAAGAAAAAACACCTAAGCCTTATGTTATTACAAATGATGGATTGGAATATGTAGAAAATTATGAACCAAAAGAAAAAAATACTCAAAAAAGAAAAAATAAATCAAAAAATACAAAGGTAAAAATTGATTCGATTTATTCAAATATAAATGCCGATGATTTGAAGTTAAACAAATATCCAGAATTGAAAGCTTTTGGTAAGTTTAAAGATAAAATGATATTAACTATGTATATTTGTACAATTGAGGGAATTGGAGATTATTTTAGTGTATATGATATAGAGTGTTTAATGGTTGATATTATGGGCTTTTCAGTAACTAGAGGGCAAATTAACGGAGTATTTAAAAATAATAAAACATGGTTCAAGAGTGAGGATGATGAAAACAATCCTAAAGTTAAAAAACGTAAGTTGCTTCAAGGTGGAAAAGATTATGCACAACTTTTAATTGATGAACAAAAAAATTAGTATAATTATATTTAATCTATAAAATAGCAAGGTGATAATAAATTATGAGAAATTTATCAAAGATTCGTCGTGATAAGATGATAGAGTTTCTTAATCGTATTAGGGAAGAACATAAAGATGACGATGAAACACTTATTGCGATAAATGAAATTGAACATGAGTTGAATAGTAAGAAATACGGACTTGTGTGGGAGGAGCATGAAGAAGAAGTTGATGTAATGTTACAGGATAATATTCCAGTATTTTCTGAAGTTTCTGAGAGAGAGATAAACGCTGCGCCTGGAGAAAACTATAATTTTCTTTTAGAGGGTGATAATTTACATAGTTTGAAACTTCTTGAGAAAACACATAAGGGAAAGATAGATGTTATTTATATTGATCCGCCGTATAATACTAAAAATAAAGATTTTATTTATGATGATAAAATGGTGGGTGATGATGATGCTTTTAAGCATAGCAAATGGCTATCATTTATGGAAAGAAGATTAAGAATTGCAAATACTTTGTTGGCAGCAGATGGGATAATTTTTATTTCAATAAATGACTATGAGGGCGCACAAATTAAGTTATTATGTGATGAGGTTTTTTCGGAAAATAATTTTATAGGTCAGTTGACTTGGGAATCTACAACGCAACCTACAAATGCTGGAGCTGCAAGATTTTCATTGCAAAAAAAGGTCGAATCGATATATTGTTATGGAAAGAACAAAGCAAAAAGAGAAGGGTTTAAATTACGGGAGATAAAAAATGAACTAAAGTATCCACATAACGGAAAATTTGGTAAGTGTAGATTTGAAATTATAGAAAAATCGGATGCGGGTGCATATAAAAGAGATTCTATGAAGTATTCTATATTAGGACAATATCCTAGAGAAGGAAAACGGTGGCAGATCGGAGAAGAAAAAGCTCGGGAATTAGAAGAAAAAGGTAAATTAGAAATTGTTGATGGTATAGTAAAAAGAGCCATATATCCTGAAGATGAAGAAGATAAAAAAACATTCGAACCATTTTGGTCACATTATTCTGCTGAACAAGTGGGAACTGCACAAAAAGGTAAAGATGAATTAAACGAAATTATGGGATACGCAGTTGGATTTGATACAGTAAAACCTGTAGATTTGATTAAAGAATTGTTATCCCATTTTGATAATTCAGTTGTTATGTTGGATTTTTTTGCCGGCTCAGGAACAACAGCACAAGCTGTTTTAGAATTAAATAAAGAAGACGGTGGAAATAGAAAATTTATTTTATGCACTAACAATGAAAACAATATATGTGAGGAAACAACATATCAGCGAATTAAGACCGTTATTACTGGCAAAAGACAAGATGACAGTGAATATTCAGAGGGCATTCCTGCAAACTTGAAATATTATCGCACAGGTTTTGTTCCCAAAGATGAAGAATTTTTGTCTGATGCATTGTTAGAACATATTGTTGAGCTGATACAATTAAAGTATGGCATTAAAATTGATAATCAACAATATAAAATACTTATGAGTGATGAAGACGCCGACGATTTAGAAAAAAACTGGGACAAATATCCTGATATTAAAAAGATATTTCTGGCAAGTGACATTTTGCTTACCGGAAGGCAGGAGGAATTATTTAATGGAGTAGATTTATATACTGTTCCGGATTGCTTTTACGGAGAGGAATTAAGAGAGGTTGGCGAACTATGGTAGATGGAATTAGAGATTTTGAATTTCAGAATAATTGCGTGGATTTTCTGATTGAGAAGACGCTTGCAAGTAATAGTAAAAAGATCATAACTGTTAAAGCACCTACAGGTGCAGGTAAGACGATTATTTTAATTAAATATATTAATGAATATATGAATAATACAGATAGTAATACTGCATTTATTTGGCTATGTCCGGGTAAAGGTAATTTGGAAGAGCAAAGTAAAGAACAAATGGAAAGATGGTCACCGGAACGTGATACCAGAACATTACTATATTCCTTGCTCTCAGGTTTTTCTGCGGGAAGCACGACATTTATAAACTGGGAGTTGGTAACAAAGAAAGGAAATAATGCGCTGAAAGATGGGGAAAGACAGAATCTTTTCGATAGAATTGCAGATGCACATAAAGCAGGTATCAATTTTATTATGATTATTGATGAGG
The DNA here is from genome assembly GCA_017449765.1 of Lachnospiraceae bacterium. Classification (GTDB taxonomy): domain Bacteria; phylum Bacillota; class Clostridia; order Lachnospirales; family Lachnospiraceae; genus Coprococcus_C. The sequence continues at coordinate 8,430 of JAFTFE010000165.1, forward strand.
AGCATGCTAATAACACAAGTAAAGCAAATGATATAATTAATGCTTTTGCAGCGAAGAATATCATTCGTGTATCTGCTACTGCGAATAAGGTTGGACATCAGGAATATTATGAGATATCTGAAGAAGAGGTGATTAATGCAGGGCTTATTACACGTGCAATATATGTTAATGAAGGTGTTGATGACAACAAGAAGATTATTAATGACTATGATTATCTCTTAGATTTGGCCGATGAGAAGAGAAAAGAAATATTGGAAAATTATAAATTAATTGGTGCAAAAGTGCGCCCGCTTGTGTTGATACAGTTCCCGTCTGGACAACCGGAGACTATTAAAGCAGTCGAGGAGAAGCTTGCTGCTATGGGCTATACATATGATAACAATATGGTAAACATATGGATGAGCAATGATAAAATGGTATCAGATGATTTGATGAATATTGACGGAACACCGGCATTTTTACTTATGAAACAAGCCATATCGACAGGTTGGGATTGTCCACGTGCGAAGATTCTTGTCAAGCTAAGAGAGGGTGGAGATGAAGATTTTCAAATTCAGACAATTGGGCGAATAAGACGAATGCCGGAGCGAAAACATTATGGACTTAATATTCTTGATTTCTGTTATTTATATACTCTCGATACAAAGTATAAAGAAGGCTTGCTTTCTTCTCTTGATAGAGCTTATCAGTTAAAAAGATTATTTCTTAAGGATGAGGTTAAGGGTTTTACACTTACAAAAGAATTGAGAAACTTGGATTATGATGGCTTGGGAGAGAGGGAAACGTTATTAAAGGTATATGATTATTTTAAAACTACATATTCATTGACGAAGGATAAAAATGTAAATAAAGCAAACCTTGAGGCGGACGGATATAATTTCGATAAGGAAATAGATAGTAAAATCTTGCGAGGTGTTTTTCGTACGACCGATGAGCTTACAAAGAAAGATGATAATAAACAAATCACCTTGAAAACTCAGATAAATACGCATACACATGGTATCTATTTGCTTCATGCCGTAGATGAGATAAAAAAAGTAACCGGTATGCAGTCACAGAAGGTTAGGTCGATATTAGAGAGAATGTTTAGAAAGGGAAAGAATACGAAATATCAATTTCTCGCTTTAGATACAAATGATTTCTATGCATTTATAATTAATAATACTCAAAAGCTTAAAATGGATTTTAGGCAGGTTACGAGCCAAATGTCAACACAGAGATCCTTTGTATTAAATCCCAAGACAGATAAGTTCGTTATTCCTGAGCAGGAAGTATATAGATATAGTGAGGTAAAAAAAGAACAGCTTTTCCGTTTATATGCGTATGCAAATTATACCACCGCTTTTTGCACTGATAGAACACGTTCTTTACCGGAGCGCCTTTTTGAAAGATATTGTGAGGGAAAAGATGATGTAGAGTGGTTTTACAAGAATGGTGATGCTGGTCAACAGTACTTATCTATCGTGTATGCAGATGGCTTTGAACATCAATGGCTTTTTTATCCGGATTACATAGTTAAGAAAAAGAACGGAGAAACTTGGATTATAGAAACAAAGGGCGGAGAGGCTTCCGGACATAGCAAGAATATTGATATGCAGATAGGCAATAAGTTTGCGGCATTCAAAGATTATGCAGAAAAATATAATCTTAAATGGGGATTTGTGCGCGATATAGATGAACAGTTGTATATTAATAATACCAAGTTTGTTGAAGATATGTCGGACGAGCATTGGGTGCCTATTGAGGAAGAGTTTTAGAATACTCAAATAGATATTTTTGAAATTATAAAAATATAATAGAAAACAAATGTTTTTAAAAGAGGATATTGAGCTGTTGTAAGCGAAAGTATACATAGGGGAATTGGAAAAAATATAGTATTGCCCTATAGTATGTGCAATATAAATATAATATTATATCAGCTATGGAGAATATATCATACAATATCAGTTTAGAGTAAATTAATATATTTAGAGACACTAATATTTTGAATAAACAAGGCTGTTAATTGACATAATTAATATTAATTGAATAAAATATTTTTAAGAAAGGTTTACAAAGATTTTTATATTGTGTCGATTTTTGTAGAGAAAAAAGCTTGTGCTTTATTTGGCTTTGTAGTATAATAACAGTCGGCAATTTAAAATAATCCATTTATTAAGGAGATTAAATTATGATTAAAATTAAACAAAAAGAGCTGCTAGAGACTGTTTTTGGCAAGATTTATTCTAAAGAATTTGATGCAAAGAGCATAGATGATAGAATAACTATGCAAAAAACGGTTTTTTTGATGAGAGAAATGGGTGTTTCTTGTGGTAATTATGAGTTTATATGGGATCAGTTTGGACCATTTTCAGCTAAACTTAGTGATGATTTAAAGGTTGATAATACAGAAAAAAGTCAAGAAATCAAATTCAATAAAAAAGCAGATGAAGTCATAAGTAAAATAAAAAGAATTGCTGAAATAAAATCGGAGTACAATATTAGGTATTGGATGGAAACAATTGCGTCACTGTGCTATTTAAAAAAATATATGTATCCATCTTTCGATGATGATAAAATTATAGAAATATTGGAAAGTAAAAAAAATTACCTAAATAAAAGAGAAATAAATAAAATGGCTTTTGGCAATTTAAAAGAAATAATGGAAATATAAAGGATAACTGAAATGGAAAATACAAAAGAAATAGTTTTTGTTAATTATGTTCTAGATAATGTACATGGTTTTATAGGGCTTACAGATATAGAAGACAAGATTGAAAGGCTTCCTATTTTTAAAAGGTTACAGGATATATCTCAATTGGGTTTAGTAAAAAGAATTTTTCCTGGAGCTTTACATAATCGATATATTCATTCTTTAGGTGTAATGCATGTAATTGATCAAATGGCTTTACATTTAAAGAGGTTTAGTAATGCGGAAAGGCAATTATTAAGGATTGCGGGAATGCTTCATGATTTAGGACATTATCCATTATCGCATGATTTAGAACAAGTATATGATAGAAAAGAGGATTTATTAGAGGCTGATTTTCCACCTGTAAAAGAAATATTTTATGATGATTTGCAAAATGACATTAATAAAATTATTGGAACATCTAATAGTGAGAATACAAGTGAAGATTTTTGGATTCCACAACGAGAGTTAGTTGTAAAAGGACGGTTTCATCATGAAACCGTAACTACTAGAGTTATTAATGCAAGTAAATCAATTTATAATATTATTGTAGATGGAATTAAGCAAGGATATTTTAATGATAAAAAAACTAATTGGGATTCAAGTAGCGACGAAGATGTGAAAATTTTTGCTAAGAAAATAATTAACGATATATGCGCCTTAATTCAAGGTAATTCTGATTATGTTTATGAAGAAGGTGCATTTCCAGAACATTTTACAGCAATGTTACAAATGCTTCACTCAGAATTAGATGCGGATAGAATAGATTATTTATTAAGAGATGCTACTTTTTCTGGAGCGTCTTATGGTTCTTTTGATTTAGGTATTTTATTGCAAAATTTAGATATGAAAGAATATACAATAGGAAAAAAGAGCGTATGGATAGTTGGAGTTAGGGAAAAAGGAATTGGTTGTGCAGATCAATATATGGTAAATAGATATTTAGCATATACACAGGTGATTTTTAATAAATATACATCTATTATAGCAAAAATGCTACGTGAAATTGTTAGGTGGATGATGAATAATATGAGTGATAATCCATTTTATTCACCCGATAATATGGATAGAATAATTAAACAGCATGAAGAAAATCAACATTATTTGGCGTTTACGGATAGCTATTTTTTTAATAAATTAAATGCTGTAGAGAAAATAAAACATGGATGCCCAGATGATATTTATTATTTTATAGAACAGTTAAGGCAATTTAGAGCGTTAGATGTTGAAATGGAAGATGTTTTTTCAGGAAATGAAGACATTCAAAAAAAACATATAAAAGAATCCGAGTTTTATAAAAATATTAATAAACTATTTAATAATGAAAATATGATGAATGAAGAAAAAGGACTTTATTTATTATGCAAGAAGAAATTGACCAACCATATGCCGTTTAATATTTTTAAAAAAAATTTCGATAAATATAGCGAAAAGCATGAAAGATGTTTAAATTATGAAATGTATAAAATAGATAGGTTAATGGATGGTTTAGCTGTAATATTTGAAGATAAAGAACCTATTTTGTTAATAGATTCTCCTAGGTCAATGTTATCACAATTTTATGATATGCAACAAATCATGGTAAGAAAATATGTTTTTAAAAGTTGTTATTAATTTCTGAAAAATGTATAGGAGCTTAGATTTTGAATTGCGGTGGTCGTCTTCGGACAACACCTTGGGGAGCCTGATGCGTCGGGCTCCTTTTTATATCAGAAGATTTTAACAGCAAGAAAAAATATTGATTATTATTGATTTATCAATTATAATGCCATTAACAGAGTTGCCCGAAGTCGTATGGCATTGGGAACCAAGCTGAGTGATAGGCTCAGCTTTTTTACTTTACCTCATCCCACACACGAATCCCTTAGCAGTTCTCACATCTGCATCCTTAAAATGATTACCCTGATTCCACTCAAGAACTACATGTATTCCTTTTTCACTAAGCCATGCGTAAGCTTCACGTATGCAATCCCCTACAGTTGCCATAGTAGGATTTTTTGCCTTTTCCTCTCTATCTCCGAGACTTAGGTAGACGTTTTGCGCCTTTATCTCGTTGGCTTTCATATAGTTCACGAATTCCGGAAACCATATGGATGGAGAGGCTGCGACTACTCCTGAAAACACATCGGTCCGATAGGCTGCCCACAAGGCAAATAAACCGGCAAGGGAATATCCGCCGATATAATATGTCTTGGTTTTATCTTCGGTAAGCTTCAGTACCTCGTCAAGCATTTGGCAAGCCCCGCCACCGAATTCTTCATTTCCGAAGACTGCCGGTGCTTTCCATGGTGAGAGGTCGTTGTTCCAATTATCGACCTTTACGGCAATGAGCTTAAAGTCTGTTTTAGATGACTCTTTGATAAGAGCTACTTCATTTTCGATAAAATTTATATCGTGGTCGTCAACCGGTTGTATCAGGATTGTATCTGCATTTGGATTTCCGTATTCGTATATATTCATTGTGTCACCTATTATTCCTCATAATCATTATACTTTAAATTATATTTACAAGTGTTTGGATGTCAATTAAAATATTAGATGAATATTAGTTTTAAAAGGGGCACGCCTTTGAAGTGACTATCAAATATGTATCATTATTGATGTTATGGGGCTGTCGCACTAAATGCACAGCTCCTTTTTATCTGTTTATAAAAACAAAAACCAGGCTATAAAAAGTCTGGTTTTTGTTGTAAAATATATTTATGCAACTAAATAAAATTTTACAAGGAAATTATAACCTATTTTCCC
>JAFTFE010000166.1 GCA_017449765.1 Lachnospiraceae bacterium
AATTAAGGTATAATTAAAAAAATTAGTTAAAGAATAATAGTAGTTATATTTTTAATAATTGAGGTGATTTGACGGTGGAACGTAATATATTAAAAGAATTACTTGCTTGGAAGGATAAAGCAAACAGAAAACCTTTGATTCTTCAAGGGGCCAGACAAGTGGGAAAAACATGGGTAATGAAGGAGTTTGGCAGAGAGGCATTTGAATATACAGCCTATATCAATATGGATAATAACGATAGAATGAGAATGACATTTGATCGGGATTTTGATGTATCAAGAATTATTGAGGAGCTTGGTATCGAGTCAGGAACAAAAATGGTTCCGGGTAAGACATTGATTATTATGGATGAGGTTCAAGAGGTGCCTAAAGCAATAAGCTCTTTGAAATATTTTTGTGAGAATGCACCGGAATATCATGTTATAGTTGCAGGTTCATTACTTGGGGTTGCTTTGCACAAGGGGATATCTTATCCTGTCGGAAAAGTTGATTTGTTATCTATGTATCCTATGACATTTGTTGAATTTTTAAATGCAGTTGGTGAAACGAATCTCGCCTCTCAGATTTCCGACTATGAATCCGATGTTCACACCGTATTTGCCGATAAGTATATATCCTATCTAAAAAAATACTATTATATAGGCGGTATGCCTGAGGTAGTTAAAAGTTATATCGAGGAGAAGGATTATTCATTGGTGAGAAAACTCCAAAATGAAATCCTTCAATTATATGAACAGGATTTTGGAAAGCATTTTGATAATAAAACCGAGCTTGAAAGAACTCGAATGGTATGGAATTCTATACCAATGCAGTTGTCCAAGGAGAATAAAAAGTTCTTTTTTGGGAAGATAAAAAAAGGAGCACGCTCAGCAGATTACGAGATTTCAATACAATGGCTTATTGATTGTGGACTGCTTTATAAAGTGCATTGTGTTAATAAGCCCGGAATGCCGCTTAGAGCATATAAGGAGTTTTCTGCATATAAATTATTTATGGTAGATGTTGGACTGCTTGGTGCAATGAGTAATTTGGATTCAAGAAGTATTCTTGAAGGTAATAAGATATTTACTGAATTTAAAGGTGCATTGACAGAACAATATGTTCATCAACAGATTATTGGTTCAACAGATTTGGAGCTTTTTTATTATTCAAATCAGTCTTCTACTAATGAGATTGATTTTCTCACTCAGATAGAATCGAATATTATACCTATAGAAGTGAAAGCAGAAGAGAATCTTAATTCAAAAAGCCTTAAAGCTTTTGTCGATAAATATTCTCCGGATATATCAGTAAGATTTTCTATGAAAAATTATATTGAGCAGGATTGGCTCGTTAATATACCTTTATGGGAAGTGTCAGAAATAGTATCGGTTTTAATGCGAGATGCAAGATAAATTATAAAAAATATAAACGTGTGTAATTTGAGGCAGTTAAAAAGTCAGGAGGAAAAAAGATGAAAGTATTAATTATTAACGGAAGTCCGAGAGTAAATGGAAACACAACCATTGCAGTTAATGAGATGGTAAAGGTATTTGAGGCAGAGGGTGTAGAAGCAGAGGTTGTTCAAATCGGAAACAAGGATGTGCGTGGATGTATAGCCTGCGGAACCTGCTTTAAGAAGGGACAATGCGTATTTAATGATGTGGTAAATGAGCTGGCGCCTAAGTTTGAGGAGGCAGACGGCCTTGTGGTAGCTTCACCGGTTTATTATGCTTCGGCAAATGCAACTTTGATTGCCTGTCTTGACAGATTGTTTTACAGTACACATTTTGATAAGACTATGAAGGTTGGTGCAAGTGTTGTAGTTGCGAGACGTGGAGGCCTATCTGCAACCTTTGATGAGCTTAATAAGTATTTTACAATCTGTGGAATGCCTGTCGCATCAAGTCAGTATTGGAATAGCGTGCATGGCAGAGAACCGGGTCAGGCAAAAGAGGATGCAGAAGGGCTTCAGACAATGAGAGTCCTTGCAAAAAATATGACTTTCCTTATGAAGAGCATCGCACTCGGTAAGGAAAAATACGGTCTGCCTGAAAAAGAAGAATGGCAGCCGACACATTTTATAAGATAAAGTATGTCAGTAATATATTTCACATAAGTTATACTTATAAAAAAACAAAGAAAACCAAATTGATGATTTTCTTTGTTTTTTATATACTTGTTTTCAGAGTGATAATTGGAGGTGCTTTATATACATTTTTTGAAGAAGATGCGGATGCGCTTTCGGGTAAGACTTTGATTCCGTTTTCTACACATGCAGGCAGCGGACTTTCGGGCTTTGACAGTAAGCTTGCGGGAGCGTGCCCTGACAGCACAGTCGGTATCGGACTTGCCATATCCGGAGCGGATACTCAGAACAATCAGGATCAGGTAAGGCAGAGTGTAAATGACTGGATTGACGGCTTAGGATATTAAAGGAGCTGCTAAAAATGAGTGATAAAGAACAAATGTAGACTCCAAGGGGATTTTACACTACGTAAAGAAGCCGGCGAATGGAAGCTTACAAGCTCTAAAGCGTCGACGTACTAAAATGCAATAAGTATAAGGTAACGCATATTATCAGGACAGAGCCTGGCGCATCTGATTTAAGAACCTTTCTGCTATTGGTGAAAATGCCTGATGTTTTTTCCATATAAGATACAGCTTGGTTTCAAGCTTAGGTGTAAGTGGGCGAAATACCAGTCCGCTTTCCAAGGAGGTATTTACCAGCTTATCAAAGGTTAGAAGGTAGCCGAGATGTTCCTTTGCAAAAAGTGATGCGTTATAGGAAAGGCGGAAGGAGCCTTCGAGATGTAGCTTATCCATTTTGTCTTTAGCCCATCCGGGTATATCTTTTTCCCAACCTTGACCTGAACAAAATAATGGTAAACCGATAAGGTCATCCACACGGATGGTCTTTATTTTCGCAAGTGCAGAGTCGGCGGGCATGACAACTCCCCAGATATCAGATTCCGGAAATACGAGTGATTCATACTTAGATGAATCAGGGGTTTCGGCAAGGACAGCAAAATCCAGCAAACCCTTATCAAGCTTTTCGGCAACCTGCTCCGTATCACCGCTGGTGATATGGTACCTGAGTCCGGGATAGCTTTTCTTAAATGTATTTATTTCTCTGACAAGAAGACTGATTTGATATGATTCTGCCAGACCAAGGTAAAGGTCGCCTCCGGTAACATCATCAAGAGCAACAAATTCCTTTTCTATTTTATCCGCCATACTTACAAGGTCTTCTGCGCGGTTTTTGAGTAATATTCCCTCGTCGGTAAGCTTGATGCTGAAGGAATGACGGGTAAACAATTTCTTCCCAAGCTCATCCTCCAAAGTTTTCAATTGCTTTGAAAGTGTAGGCTGTGTGACATGCAGTATTTCTGCAGCGCGGGTCATATTTTCTTCTCTTGCTACGGCAAGAAAGTATCTTAGAGTTCGTATTTCCATGAGGATTCTCCTGATTTAATATTGTGTTTTTAGCAGTGCACTCGAAATGCTACGCATTTCTCGTTCTTCGGCATTCGCCGAATAGATATGTCTATACTGATGTGCTTTTGTGAGCAAGCTCCCATAGCACACAGCATAAACATATCTGCACTGCTCATTGCTATATGATATGCCTAAAAGGAATATCATGATATTCATTATAACAATTGGCGAATGATTATACAAGATGTTATATTATGTAATGAAGTAATATATTAATTTGAATTTTTGTTTATAACATATGGAGGTATATAATTATGATGAAAACGGAAGAATTAAAATTGGTAACCGAATGGGATAAAACATTTCCAAAGAGTGATAAGGTAGAACATAGTAAGGTGACATTTGTAAATCATTTCGGTATCACATTGGCGGCTGATATGTATGTGCCGAAAAACGCAGAAGGAAAGCTTCCGGCGATTGCAGTTTCCGGTCCTTTTGGAGCTTGTAAGGAGCAATCATCCGGACTTTATGCGCAGACTATGGCAGAGCGAGGCTTCCTCACAATCGCGTTTGATCCTTCTTTTACGGGTGAATCAGGGGGATTTCCGCGTGCGATGCATTCGCCGGATATAGATGTGGAGGATTTTCAGGCTGCTGTAGATTTTCTCTCTGTTCAGGACAATGTAGACCCTGAGCGTATAGGAATTATCGGTATCTGCGGCTGGGGTGGAATGGCATTGCAGACTGCATGTATAGATACAAGAATCAAGGCAACAGTCACATCTACCATGTATGATATGTCCCGTGTGGCAGGAAACGGATATTTTGATGCGGCTGACAATAAGGAAGCAAGAAAAGCAGCGAGAGAAGCTGTAAACAAGCAGCGTACGGAAGACTATAGAGATGGCAGCTATGCAAGAGCCGGCGGTGTGGTAGATCCTCTTCCGGAAGATGCACCGTTCTTTGTGAAGGATTATTTTAATTACTATAAGACAGAACGCGGATATCATGTACGTTCTCTTAATTCCAATGATGGATGGGCTGCAACCGCAGGAACATCCCTTGCAAACACAAGACTTTTCACCTATGCAGGCGAGATAGACAGTGCTGTGCTTATGATACACGGAGAAAAAGCACATTCCTGCTATATGAGTCAGGATGCATTTAAGCTGTTAAATGGTGATAACAAGGAGCTTTTGATTATACCTGATGCTGTTCATACTGATTTATACGATGGTGGTGATAAGGATTATATTCCTTTTGATAAGCTTGAAAGCTTCTTCACAGAGTATCTGAAATAAGTCGGAGGCATGAACATAGCCTATGAGAATTTTAAGAATATTTGAAAAAGAATAACGGTTCTTCTTATGGTTACGGTTATGATGTTGACTGCTTTTGGGTGTTCAAATCAGGATGCAGAAGAAGAAACAACGGATACATCAGAGAACACGCTGACAGGGGAACCGGATACTTTGAACCAAGATGAAAACCTAATTGATAATGAGAATGAAAATGTACCCGAAGAAGTAACGGAAACAAAAAATGAGTCTGAAAAAGAACAGGAGAATAAGATGGTTCTAAAGATTAACAATGAAGAGGTTTTGGTTGAGTGGGAGGATAATGAAAGTGTAGAAGCGCTTCAAAAGATATGTAGTGAGGAAGCACTTACTATACAGCTTTCTATGTATGGCGGAAATGAGCAGGTCGGGTCTATCGGACAGAGCCTGCCGCGTAATGATATAAATATCACGACTGATGCCGGAGATATAGTTCTTTATTCCGGCAATCAGATAGTTTTGTTTTACGGTTCAAACTCATGGGCTTATACAAGGCTGGGGCATATCGTGGATAAGAGTGCATCAGATATGACTAAACTTTTGGGTAACAAAGATGTCACGATAACGATTCAAATCGATACACCTGCAACTTCAAAGTAATGTTCGCCCCAACTGCATAGAGCTTCTACAATCGGAACAAGGGACTGTCCGAATTCGGTTAGGGAGTATTCTGTTTTTGGAGGAACGACAGGATAGAGTGTTCGATTGATGATTTCATCTTCCTCAAGTTCCTTCAGTTGTTTACTAAGCATGCGAGGCGTTGCCTGAGGTACTGCTTTTTGTATTTCGTTGTATCTGCGGGTACCGTTTATCAACTCATAGATGATCAATGCTTTATATTTTCCACCGATTACATCCATTGCAGCTTCTACGGGACAGTTGTATCCTTTGATTTTTTCAATATTCATTGGTTTTCTCCTAACTATACTTTTTGATAGTATATTACAAAAATGTGAGTTCTTGCCAAAATGTTTATTATGGCTATAATTATATTTGTGGAAGACGTAAATGTCAATCGTAAGTATTTGAGATACGATTGAGAATACAGTATAAAAGAAAGGATGTTTAATTAAAATGAAAAAAGATTTAGGATTAGTTCAGGCGGTATATCCGATGCCTGTACTTATGGTAGCTGCATATGATGAGAATGAAAAAGTAAATGTCATGAATGTGGCATGGGGACAAATATGCGATGAGGATAAAATCATTCTCTTTATCGGAGAAGGAAAGAAAACTTGGTTAAATATTAAGGAGAGCAAGGCATTTACAGTTGCTCTTGCGGATGAAGCACATATGGATGCTGCAGATTTCTTTGGTATTGCGTCCGGTAATAAGATAAATGATAAGTTTGAGAGAACCGGATACCATGCTGCACCGAGCGACAAGGTACATGCTCCGATTATTGAAGAATTCCCGGTTGTTATGGAGTGTGAATTGTTAGAGTTTTTGCACACCGACTATGTGGATGGTATCGTCGGAAAAATTGTCAATGTAAAAGCAGAAGAAGCTGTTCTTTCCGATAAAGGAAAGGTTGAGCCTGAAAAAATTCATGCTTTGATGTTCGACCAGTTCCAGCATGGATATTATGCGACCGGAGCTAAGGTTGGTCAGGCTTGGAATGCCGGAGCCGAATTGATGAAAAAATAAATTCTTAATTAATACAAACGTTTTTAGAAGATCGGTAGAGATTGATTTTTCTACCGGTCTTTTCGTTTTAAATGAAATATAACGTGACTTTTTAACTATATTCGATTATAATATGATTTAGCACAATGAAAAAGCGCAAAATCATATTTGGAGGTTGTAAAGATGGAAGGAATAGAAAAAGTTTATCAGTTTTTAGAGGATGCACAAACCTATTATCTGGCGACTGTTGAGGGTGATCAGCCGAGAGTAAGACCTTTTGGAACAGCTCTTTTATATGATGGCAGGCTTTATATTCAAACCGGAAAGGTAAAACCGGTTTCAAAGCAGCTTGCAGCAAATCCTAAGTTTGAGCTTTGTGCATTTATGAATGGTAAGTGGCTTCGTGTGGCAGGTGAGCTTATTAATGATGATAGTCGTGATGTTAAGGTTGCCATGCTTGATAAGAATCCAAGCCTTAAGAGCATGTACAGTGCTGATGATGACAATACACAGGTGTTATACATAAAAAATGCCGAGGCTACATTCAGTTCATTTACTGATGCACCGGAGACAATAAAATTTTAATGTGATTAAAAATGACATGAAGAGGCTGGCACTAAGTTATGTGTCAGCCTTTATATAAGAGAAAAGGGGTATTGTATGAGAGTAGCAGTTAGATATTATTCAAGAACGGGAAACACGAAGGCTGTTGCCGAGGCAATCGCCAAAACAGCAGGCGTAGCGGCTGTTTCGGTAGATACAGATGAGGCAGCTATTAAAGAACCGATAGATATATTATTTATCGGAGGAGCATTGTATGCGTATGGACTTGATAATCATTTAAAAGAATATTTGGCAACATTGAAGAAAGATGATGTGAAAAAAGCAGTTGTTTTTTCAACATCATGGCTATCAAAACATTCCATAGATCTGATAAAGAGGAGCTTGACTGATGCAGGTATTCCGGTGGAAGCCGAGACCTTTTATCTAAAAAGTAAAGAAGTAAACGACAAACTTAAAACTGCTGAGGAATTCGCAAGCAAATTTGTGTAAATCAGTATTAAATAAGTAATGTTTGCAGCTAAAACACCTTATAATTTGTATCAACCTATAAAGTTAGAATCGATAGTCTAATGGCAGAAGGTTGATGCAACTATGGGGTGTTTTTCGTTTCTGATATAGAATTATTTATTGTTACGTGATAAAATAAACGATAGTTTTGTATTGGGAAAATGACAGCATGGACGGAGATAAAAGAATATGGAACAAGAAAAAAATAAAATTACAAAAAAGGATGTGCTGGCGGCTTTGCACACATCTCTCCCGATTATGGTAACCTTTATTGTACTGGGTGCAGGGTTTGGAATTTTGATGCAGGAGCACGGATATGGACCGGTTTGGTCTTTGATTTCTGGAATAATTATATTTAGCGGGACTGTACAGTTTGTCAGTGTTACGATGCTTAGCGGTGGGTCTGTTGTTATGGCGGCAATTACGGCATTGATGGTAGCCGCAAGACATATATTTTTCAGTATTTCAATGATTGGACGATATCGTGATGAAGGTAAGAAAAAATGGTATCTTTATTATGCATTATGTGATGAAACCTATGCTATGCTCAGCAAGGATGACGGTCCTGAGGGTGTCAACAAAAGTGCATACAGATTTTTAGTAACCTTGTTTGATCAGGTGTCGTGGGTTTTAGGGTCGTTTCTGGGAGGATGTCTTGGCTCACTTCTTAATTTTGATTCAACCGGTATCGACTTTGCGATGACGGCACTTTTTACAACAGTATTTATACAGCAATGGATTGACTCAAAGTGTCATATACCGGCGGTACTTGGACTTACTGCAACATTTTTATGCAGACTTATATTTGGACGGGATCTTTTCCTGATTCCTGCTATGATTATTATAATTGCAGTTTTAACCGTGACGCGAAAGAAGATTGAGGAGACGGGAGGTGCGGCAGATGACAATATTTAATCATGCTATGGTCATCATACTTGTCATGGGGCTTGTGACATTTGCCACCAGACTTCTTCCGGTTTTGATTTTTGGACGTGGAAAGAAGGTGCCGGACTATATTATGTATCTTGGCAAGGTGGTGCCATATACCGCGATGGGACTTTTGATCGTGTATTGTCTGAAGGATGTTTCAATCTTTGGAGAGTCACATGCGATGCCGGAGATTATCGCCTTGGCAATCGTAAGCGGTACATATCTGTGGAAGCGAAATACTATTTTAAGTGTGGTTGTTGGTACGATTGCATATATGATTATGGTGCAGCTTATTTTTTGAAAATGATTTATAAATATTCTCATCTATGATATAATTCATATATTAAGTTATATGTTTGGGGGGATTATCATGGAGAAGAATATCGTAGAAAGTATAAAAAATGCAATAGAAAATAAAGAGCTTCACGCCTATTATCAGCCTCAGTTTGATGCTATCACAGGCAGGATAATCAGTGCTGAGGCTCTTGTTCGTTGGATAAAGCAAGAGGGAGAGGTTGTGCCGCCTTTCTTCTTTGTGCCCGAACTTGAAAAGACAAATGCAATTAATGATGTGGACTGGTTTATGCTGGAAGAAGCCTGTAAAACAATATCCAAGCAGATTGCTCAAGGAACTGCCGTACCTATCTCTGTCAACTTTTCACGTTGGCATGTGACAGAGGATGCATTTGAGGATAAGCTTAACAGGATAGTTGACGGTTACAATATTCCACATAATTTAATTGAAGTCGAAATTACAGAGTCTGCTTTGATTGATGAGTCGGAGAAGATAAGGGAATGGATAGACAGTGTAAGAAAAAATGGATATTCGGTTGCTATAGATGATTTCGGAAGCGGTCTTTCATCCCTTCAGTTTGTCAAGGATATGCCGGTTGATATACTTAAGATAGACAAGTCGCTCCTTAGTCAGAATTGTGAAAATGAAAAAGAGAGAGTAGTTTTGGAAAGTATTTTCTACTTTGCACACCGACTCAAGATGGTTACGGTTGCAGAAGGAGTTGAAACCGATGAACAGCTTGGATTTTTAAGAACCTGCAGCTGTGAGAAAATCCAGGGATATATATTTGCAAAGCCGATGCCGGAGGAGGATTATCTGAAGCTTTGTATGGAGAGGTCAGGCATATATGAATCTAAAGATATCCTTGAGGTTCAGACACCGGCAAGTGCCTCGCAGCTTCTGCTTGACGCTGTATTTATGAAATATCCGCTCGTAATATTTTCGAATCTTACTAGAAACAGCTTTTATATGATGGCTTATGAGAATTTTTCTGCTACATCCTGTCCGTCAACCGGTAATTTTGATGAGCTTATAGTTCATGGTGCAGCGACCATGCACCCGGACGACAGGGAAGCGTTTGCAACGACCTTTAGCAGAGAGAATCTGCTGCAGGCATATAAAGAGGGCAAGCCTTCGGTGTCACTTCTTACCAGACAGCTTGGAGATGATGGCGTGTACAGGGAGGTTGAGACTACGGATTATTTTGTAAAGCATCCTTCTGTTGATGATGTGCTTGTGATAAGCTTGTGTGATAACAGATCGTGATAAAGTGGCGTAAGATCAACATATTCGATTTTAAAATTCTTTGACGTATCAATAATTGCATGATATTATATAACAAAGTAGTAAATTATATAAAAATATATAAAATTATATTAAATTATATAAAAAAATAGCTAATTATATAAAAATAAATGGAATTATATTTTTGTTGATCAAGGGGGCTGTGTTATGGAGAGAAATCCATATACGATTAATTTTGGAAAAATACCAAAGCAATATATTAACAGAGATGTTTTAATCAGCGAAATAGTTGAATCTTTGGAAAGCGAAGATATAGACGAGCAGGCATTTAAAATAACCGGAATCAGGGGTACGGGTAAAACTGTTACACTTACAGCTATAGAGCAGGAATTATCAAGAGAAGATAATTGGATTATAGTAGATATTAAGCCGAATTCTGACATTACTAAAGAATTGGTGGCAAGCTTATATACACAGGTTTCTTTTGTCACAAAATATATAGATGCGAATCTAAACCTTTCTTTATTTGGAATTGGTGTAAATATTGCGAAAAAAAGTCCTGTTGCTAGTATCGATTTGGCATTAAAGCAACTACTTGAAGAGATAAAAAGAAAAAAGATGAGAGTTCTTGTGGTTATAGATGAAGTTAGAAGAACTGATTATTTGGTGGATTTTATACTGGAATTTCAAATATTAATCAGACAGGAACTCCCACTATTTTTAATGGTTGCAGGTTTATATGAGGATATTGAAACAATTGAGAATACCGATGGTCTTACATTCTTCTTAAGAGCATCAAAGTACGAGATGAAACCTCTAAATCTTGATATTATAAAAGAAAACTATAAAATGGTATTGGGGCTTTCTGATGATGATGCAAGGAAACTTGCAAACATGACTATGGGATATGCTTTCGCTTATCAGGCATTTGGAAAATATATGTGGGAATCAAAGAAAAAAGAAATTTCGTCTTTGGTTCTTGCAGAAGTAGACAGTGCACTTAGTGAGAAGGTTTATGATAAAATATGGAGTGAATTGAGAAACAAAGAAAAATGGTATCTTAGCTTTATTATTAAAAAAGAACAGATGCCGGTGAGTGAGCTGCTTGAAATAACTCAAAAAAAACATAATGACTGGAGCGAACCAAGAAGAAGACTGATTGAAAAGGGTATAATTGATGGCAAAACAAGAGGAAATATTAAAATAATTCTTCCAAGATTTTCTGAATATGTCCGTGAACATACAGAACTATAATATTGTTATATATAAAGAAGACTTTTCGTATAAGTTATACTTATCAAAAGACAGAGAAAATCAAATTGATGATTTTCTCTGTCTTTTTTATACTTACAAGCAGAACAGAAAAAAATAAGGAGGACTTTAAAAATGAAAAAGGATGTAATGATAGTAACAGGTGCAGGACAGATTAGTATGGCAATTGCAAGAAGAGTTGGTTTCGGAAAGAAGATTATACTTGGTGACAAGAGTATGAAAAACTGTGAGACGATAGCAAAAATTATGAACGACGCAGGATATGATGTGGAGCCGTTTGAGATGGATCTTTCATCAAGAGAATCTATTCTTGCTATGATAAAAAAAGCACAGGAATACGGCGAAATCAAATACCTTGTTAACGGAGCAGGTGTCTCACCTTCACAGGCGCCTATTGAGGCAATACTTAAGGTTGACCTTTATGGTACTGCAGTGCTTTTGGAGGAGGTTGGAAAGGTAATCGCAGAAGGCGGTGCCGGTGTTACAATCTCAAGTCAATCGGGATGGCGTATGCCACAGCTTATTGCTGAGGAGGACAGAGCTCTTGCCACAACTCCTACAGAGGAGCTTCTTAATCTTGAAATATTAAAGCCGGAAAATATAAAGGATACACTTCACGCATACCAGATGGCAAAGCGTTGCAACGAAAAGCGTGTTATGTATGAGTGCATACGTTGGGGTGAGCGAGGTGCAAGATTAAATGACATCGCACCGGGTATCATTGTAACCCCTCTTGCAATTGATGAGTTCAACGGCCCTCGTGGTGATTTCTATAAAAATATGTTTGCAAAGTG
>JAFTFE010000167.1 GCA_017449765.1 Lachnospiraceae bacterium
ACAATCCTGTATTAAATGCAGTCCTGTCAGGGAAGAATGCTGAGGCAGAAAATGTGGGAGTGGAGCTGGATATATATGTGGAGCCCGGAACAAACATGAAGATGGTATCGGATGCAGACTTAATAGCAATGATGGGAAATCTGTTAGATAATGCCGTACGGGCAGCCAAAGAAACGGATGATAAAAAAGTAACCATTCGGATATTTACCGATAATGATGGGAGTTTCAATATTGTAAAGATAACAAATCATTATAAGGGAGAACTCAAAAAAGAAAATGGTAAATATCACACAACCAAAAAGGAAAAGGGTTTACATGGAATAGGTTTAAAAAGTGTAGATAAGATAGCAGAAAAGTATGGAGGATATATGGAAAGCTTTGTAGAAGATGGGATATTTACATCGGTATTGACAATATTAAAAATATAGAAGAATAACAGAATGCCATCCGAGTAGGGTGGTGTTTTTTGCAAAAAGGTGCACTTAAAACGACAAAAATCGACATTCGTATTGAATGTGGGTTAGAAAAGATTTACAATTTGTATATATATGTAAAAATTATACATGTATGAAGGGTAATAGCCAATTATCGGTTAAAAAATTATTCAAAAATTTATCAGTAATGGATATTGCAAGAGACAAGTTTTTTAGCTTTAACCCAATTATAAGTTATTGCTTTAATATGAAACGGTCCGAAAATACAGGAGGATAGTACTATGAATAATTATGAACCGACCAAAAGACAACAAAATCAATTTATATGGAAAGATCCGCTACCGTGTATCATTGATTTCGGATACGAATTGCGCCGAATTGGATTAAATGTCGTTGTTGACTTGGGATGTAGAGTAGGAGGAAATTCAATTGCTTTAGCTGAATTAGGTCTAGAGGTTATAGCTTATGATTCTTCTGAATTGCATTTAGAAACTGTAGAAGGACGTGCATATGATAAACATCTCGATATCAAAACGGTTCATCAAACATCAAATAATCTCCCGTTTGAAGACGAAAGCATACACGCATTTGTAACTGCTACAGCGATCCATCATGCCCGACCGTGTGAATCGAAGGAACTAGTAGAGCAAATATATAGGGCGTTGATTCCTGGGGGGAGAGTTTTAGTAGCTGTTCTATCAACAGATGATTATAGATATGGAACAGGAACTATGATAGATGATAATACTTTTTTAGATACAACAGGACCAGAAGTGAAAAATGTTCATCAATTCTTTACTAGTGAAACTTTGTTATCTTTATTTGACAAATTTACACCGGAATGTGAACCGTATATTGTACCGAGTACATACGTTATGGACACTAACGATAAGAAAAAACAAGGGAAACTTCTTGTGGGTAAATTTTTAAAGGGATATTCTAAAGATAGTATTTTTTCAACTACTGTTAAGTCGTTTAATAACGTTTTTAATGCTAAAAGAAGCGTTGAATTATTATTTTTTTATTCTGATAGTAATAAACTTTGCTCTGCATGTATTGAATATCTTAACTGTTTAACACCAGATATGCTAAGAAACATTTATTGTCAGTGCGTGATTGTAGGAAATTATCCAATTAGTATGGTTACAGTATTAGATGAATTAAGAAGATTTGAAGGAAATATACATTTTTCGTTAGCATATTCTGAACAGACTAATGAAGCCCAATCTTTAGACATGGTTATAATTGATGGAATAACAGTATTTACAAGTATACATTCCGGTTTGTCCTCTGATTATATTGTGACTGACAATAATCCTGTATATGTAAATTATTTCCGTCAACAATTAATATCATGTTGGAAAAAAGCAACTGTATTACTTGATAATGGTAAAAAGATACAAAATAATATATTTCCTGGCGCTTCAGATGCATTGAATGTTGCCAAAGAATCTAATGTAAAAGTTATTGATTTTGCAGAGAAGAAAAAGGACCATATTCGTGTAGGTATAACCCAATTAGATTTAAATGGCATTTTGACTATGAACGAAAAACAACTATATAAGCCTGATTTGTTGAAACTTCCTAATGTTCTAGATCATGTGTTTTTGAAAGCATCAAAGTATAATTTAAATTTTCTTATAATGCCAGAACTTTCAGGGGATGAGTCGTTAAATGAACATCTCCAACAGATTGCAAATGCAAATAATATGGTAATAATTGGTGGTAGCTATTATGACAAAAGGCGAGTAAATTGTTGTCCGGTTGCCTTTCCTGGTAGAGATAAACCGTATATCATAGAAAAGATACATCCCTCGCCATTTGAAATATCACCGAATAAAGATACTGGAATCGTTAAAGGTTCAGAGGTTACTGTCTTTTTGAATACTGTTGTGGGTAGCTTTGGAGTTTTGATTTGTGCTGATTTTTTGAATGATTCATTGGTAGAGGACGTATGTAATAGTGATATTGATTTCCTTTGTGTCGTAAGCATGAATGGTGATTCTCCTCGATTTTTTGAAAAAATGAATTTAAAGTGCCAAAATTGTCAGAGAGGTATATATATACTTTATTCTAACTGCCTATTTTCAACGGATGGGTTTTATACTGATGGTCTATCTAGCATTTTTGGGTTTATGGATAGGATATACTTAACTAAATTAAAACGGGTTGAAAATAAATACCAATATCAAATTATATCTTTCAATAATGAAGAACAGGAGGGGATGCTTATAGCAGATATCAATTTAAAAGAAAGGCGTCCGGTAATTCGGAGCCCTGAATCAAAACCTAATATAACAGAGTTAGAAAAAGTAATTTTTGATTAGTATAGTACTTATTTAATCAACTTATGATATTTATTACCAAATATTGATCTTTTAAATTTAATATTTGCGCATTAAAGCGGTTAGAGTTGTAAAAAGGCAAGTTCTCAATATAATTCTAAAGCAAAAAGAATTATAAATAATGAGTTTATTTAAAGAATGGAGGTAAGTATGAAAGTATTAGGAATTGTTGGTTCTTTAAGAAAAGGTGGTAACACAGAGTTTGCAGTTCAATCTGCATTGAAATCTGCTCAAGATTTAGGTGCTGACGTTGAGGAGATATGTTTGACTGATTACAAAATATATCCATGCGATGGGTGTGGGAAATGTAAAACAGCAGTATGTCATCTTGATGATGGAATGAAAAAGCTGTTACCTAAAATAGCAGAAGCAGATGCTTTAATTATAGGAAGCCCTGTATATTATGGCGGTATTTCTGGTGGACTAAAATGTTTACTTGATCGGTGTCGTCCATTAAAACTACAAGGAAATCAATTGAGTGGGAAAATAGGGGGAGCTATAGCTGTAGGTAAGGTTTGGGGACATGCTAATGTTATCGATACTATACTCCATTTTTTTGGCTCACAAGGAATGATTGCTGTGCCTATCAAATCAAATCCTGGTATTGGCGCGCAAATTATAGCAACTAAATATGGGGATGCTGAAAAGGATATAAATGGGATCAAAGCGGTTCAGGAATTAGGAAAACAAATTGTTGAGAATACCATACGGTTAAAGGAGGATAAATAGTGAGGCAGGTTGTATATACTTCAGATCCCTGGTTTCCTTCTTGTAAAAATACTTTTACCTTATTTGCCGCAATAACGCATGACTGCAACCAGAAATGTCGGCATTGTTTTGCAACAGAAGATATTTCGGGGGAAAAACTTGATGATAAATGGTGGTACAATCTATTTGATCAACTTGCTGAATTAGAAGCTCCTCGTTTGTTTTTCACAGGTGGAGAACCTTTAACACACCCCTCTTTATTAGAATACGCATCATACGCATCAAAAAAATCAATACCCATCATTATAGGAACAAATGCAACACTTATTACATCATCGCTTTCCCAAAAAATGCTAGATTCAGGAATTAAAGAGGCAAGAGTTTCTTTAGATGGTGCTAATTCAGTTTCCCACGATTTGTTAAGAGGTGAAGGATCTTTTAAAAAAACTTTAAATGGTATCCGTTTTTTGATTGAAACGGGAATTGTAGTTAGCATTAGAACGACAGTAAATAAGCTAAACTTTCAGGAATTAAAAGAAATAGCGGAAGTTGTTGTAGAACTGGGTGTATATGATTGGGAGATAAAACATATTATACCAGCGGGTAATTCATTAAAACATACTGAATTATTTACAAATATAGCAGAACGCTCAGAAGCGCTACAATCTATTTTAGATATAGAAAACTCTAATATGTTTCCCGGCTTGAAAATAAAACTAATGGAAGGTACAGTAAATCCAAATTCCACAATCCCTGATTCTATTAAAGTTGCATCTTGTCCAGCTGGTTCCAGAATGATGGTAGTTCAACCTACAGGAGCTGTTATTCCTTGCGGTTATCTTACAACACATGTAATGGGGAATATTACATGTGATTCCATTGATGAGATAAGAAAAAGATGGTTAAACGAAACAATAAAAGAAAAAAGATTTTTAGTGTCTAAGAATTGTAAAAAATGTAAGAATATACAACAATGCATGGGAGGATGTCCTGCTTTTAATTTTTGCGAGGAGGTTGTTACTAACGGTCAATAGTTTACTGATATGTGCTATAAAAGTAAGTAAGAACACTATTTAATTATTAAATAATAGTGTTCTTTTTTTAATGTTAGCAAATATTGTACTTTAAATTACAAAAATCGACATTCGTATTGATGTTATAAATAATTAATATAAAATGAAGATGGAGGTGAGTCTATTGAAAAAATTCAATTTATCTAACAAGGCTTTAGCAGCGATTAATGTATTAGCAATGATATTAGTAATCCAAACATCAAATGCTGCATGCCTTTGGATGTTTAACCAGCCGGAATATCCTGAAGAGGCAAAGAAATATAGCAGAATAAGATAGTATTAATGTTTGAGAAATAGAATGCTATCAAATGTATTCTGCTATATATACTGAAAATCAACGTACTTTTGTTGGATGGCACGTTGATTTTTTTATCTATTAATATGTATGAAGGGGGTCAATTGATATGGCAGATGAAAAGAAAAATATTTTTGTATCACATTATCACGCAGATGCTGACAAAATAGAGGGGTTAAAAGATTTGATTGGAAGACATGGAGTGGATATGAGGGATAGCTCTATATATGAAGCAAAACTTAAGAATAACGCAACTAATGAGAATTACATCAAATATGAACTCATAAAACCTCAAATACAGTGGGCAGGTACCGTAGTGGTCTTGATAGGTGATAAGACAGCCAATAGTGATTATGTAGATTGGGAGATAAAGACTGCAGCAGAAATGGATAAAAATATAGTGGGAGTTTTCCTTCCGGGTGCAAAGGAGGAGGATGTTCCGCCAGCATTAAATGAGTATGGCAGTAATTTAGTGGGATGGAATGGTGAAAAGATCGTCGATGCTATTAATGGTGAAGAATTAGAATGGGAAAAGGCAGATGGTACACCCAGACCCAATAATCCGGACGGAATTGATCACTATGAATGTTAGGAGATGGTGTTAATGAAATTGTATTCGTATATTATAACAAGAGATTATGGTTTTGCACCAAATCCTTATGGGGGAATGTGTACACTGGCGACTTGTAAGCCTGTTATCAGGAGAAAAGCACAGATAGGTGATTGGGTTGCTGCAATAGGTGGTTCTTCAACACCGGTAAGCGGTAAAGTTGTGATGCTTATGCAGGTCCAAGATGCTTGTTCTTATGATGAATACTGGATGAATGAACAATACCGAAAAAAGAAGCCGGTTTTTAACAGAAGTATGAACGAAGCATATGGTGATAATATTTATCATCATGTTGATGGAAAATGGTACCAGGAATTGTCGCATCATAGTAAAGATGATGGGAGTGTCAATTATGTAAATCTGGATCATGATACAGGTACAGACAGAGTTTTAATATCGGATAATTACTATTATTTTGGTAATAATGCAATTGATATTCCTGATGAGTTTTCAGCACTATTTAGGTGTGGTAGAGGTCATGGTGTTAATGAAGATACAGCTCTGATTAACGATTTTATCAGATACGTTCATAATAATTACTTATGTGGCATTAATGGTACTCCGTTTAACAGACGTATAGGTGAGTTTGCACATTATAAAGGAGAACAATAATAATGAAATTTATATTTATTAATCCTAAAATTACCATGAGTATAAATGATAAGGCAAAGGATTTTTATAATGGGGCTAAAGAGATATTTGATGAATATTTGACATCATACGTATATGTTGATTCTTTGATGCAATTTAATCAGATTTGTGCAGGAGCTATAGATAAAGATGATATAGTTGCTTTTTTTACATCTGAGACAGGAGAATATTCTAAGACAGCCATCGATTTTTTTGAAAAATGTAAAAGGTCACAATGTAGAGTGTGGGCTATTGCAACGGAGGGAAATACTGAGTGCAGAACACCGCCAAAACCTATTGATAAATATCAGAGTTTTGATGTAGCAAGCCGCAATGAAAATAGAAATCCTTTAAAAAATAATATGCGTGCTATTGCACAGATTTTTGCACGAAAAGTAATATCTCAGACATTATCTCCTTTTTATAGGGATGAAGTGTTGTATTTTATCTCTCATAAAAGAAGTGATGGAGAACATCTCGCTGCAAGATTGGCAGATGCTCTTAGAAACTTGACTCGAGAAAGAAATGTATACAGAGATGTTGTTAATGTTGAAGTGGGACAGGAAGCCCAAGAGGATATTGATAAACATCTATCGGTTAGTGATGTATTGATTTTTTTGCAGACCGAAGAATCCTCAGAATCCTGCTGGATTATCAAGGAATTAAGTTATGCGCTATTGAATGATATCCCAGTGTTATGGATACAGATAGATGATGCACCATATAAGAAATTGGATATTATTCCAGGAGAAAAGCCAAGTTTGAGATATTCAAGAGAAGAATTTGATGATGCGAATAGACTTGAAGAGATTGTTAATGAAGTGGAAGAAATGTGCTTTCAATTGATAATGCAGTCATCGGATCAAGTTTTTACATATATTGAGTATCTTAGTGATATGGATAAATGCAATAAAATACAGATGATACCAGATGAAAAATCTATATTATCATATAATATCCAATATAAATCTGATTCTGTGGATTTGTATGCTGATAATATTAAGCATTATATACAATGTTTTGGTAGGAATCCCCAAAAAAATGATGTAGATATTTTTTTGCAGCGAATGGAAGATGTTGAATTTTGTAAGAATGCCGATAATATTTTCCTGTTATCAAATCACGGAAAAAGAAAAGACAAGTATGAGAATGGGAAGTTTATTGAAGAAAACTATGATGATTACATCATGAATTTGGAAAACGTTACCGGAACAAAAAGGGATTTTTTAAACAGGAAGATAATAATTTCAGGTGCATTTCCAGATTGTGATGAGATATATAAGAATTCATTGCTAGAAGCACTGATTGTCTATTCGCGAGAGATAATAAAAAATGGTTATACATTGGTGTTTGGTGCACATCCAACTTTTCAGAATTTGATTTTCGATATAGGCAGATTATATTCGCGAGATGTTAGAAAATCTATCGAGATGCATATGGATAGTATACATATGAATGAATATCGTAACACGGGTATAGAAGATAAATGTACTTTGATCATATCAGACGGATTAGATAATATGCGTAAAAAGATGATATCCGATAACGCTGCGGATATGCTTATTTGCATGGGTGGTAAGATAAAAGAAGATATTAGACAACAAGGCGTTGATGATGAGGTTAAGAAGGCGAAGGACGCTGGGATACCAGTTGCGCTTGTTGGGACGGTAGGCGGAAGATCCAGTGAAATGGCGCATGAGATTATTACTAATTCAAGCAAATATGAATGGGATGATTTAAATTCATGGGGTAAAGATTTTAATGAAATGCTGTTTTATAATATCAATCACAGACTAATGATTAAGAAATTGTTGGAAAAGATTAGTATGTGAGGAGCCGCAATGGATTTAAATGAATTAAAACCAACCAAAGTTTATGATACATATTGGGAGTTTGCTTATAAAAGGCAAGAGATATTTTTTAACAGATATAATAATATGCCTTCACCATGGACAAATGATCCGATTTTACAAAAATATAAGTTTACTAATGTTTATAGGGCGTCTGATCGTGTGAGTCAGTACTTGATAAAAAATGTTATATATAGCAATAAGCAGTATAGTCCTGAAGATATGTTATTCCGTATTTTACTGTATAAAATATTTAATAAGATTGAAACATGGGAGTATTTGGAAAAAAGGCTCCAGGATATATCATATAAATCTTTTAATAAACAATCATACGATATATTGTTGGATGAGTTGTTGAAGAATGGGATTTCGATATATTCAGCTGCTTACATTATGCCATCCGGAAAAAGCAGTTTTGGATATGGCAAAAAACACAAGAATAATCTTGAACTTCTCGAGTTTATAATGAAGGATGGTCTGTCAATTAAAATTGCCAAAGCAAAATCTATGCAGGAGATATATGATCATTTAAAGGATTATCCCATGTTGGGTGATTTTCTGTCGTTTCAATATTTAATAGATATTAATTATAGTGAACTGTGCGATTTTAGTGAGATGTCGTTTGTTGTAGCTGGACCTGGGGCTAAAAGAGGGATACGAAAATGTTTTGAAAATGCTGATAATTATCTTGAAGAGGATATCATCCGATTAGTATGTGAAAGACAGAAGCAGGAGTTTAATGAACGAGGATTAAAATTTAGAGATTTATTTGGAAGACAAATGCAGTTGATTGATTGCCAGAATCTTTTTTGCGAGATTGATAAGTATGCAAGGGTGGCGTATCCGGAATTTTGTCAAGTGAAGGGTAAAAGAATAAAGCAGCAATATAAAAATAGAAGTTTGCCTCAGATTCAATACTACTTTCCGCCAAAGTGGGAAATAAATCAAAACATGGAGAAAGGTTGATGTTATATGGCAAATGCTTTCTGTGGATTAACAGCAAATGATGTCTGGAAGGATGCGTTCGCTTACTTAAAGGCAAAAGGGAAACAAAGTATTAGTAGAGAAGGAGATACACAGGAAATACTGCATGTTCTTATGACGATTGAAGATCCACGACAAAGATGGGTATATGACAGATTTCCATCCATGAGTATCGCTTTTGCCCTTGCTGAAATAATATGGATATTGAATGGAACGGATGAATCAGAAGTTATTAACGAATGGAATCCATTATTATCTAGTTATGCGGGTAATGGTGATAGATATTATGGTGCTTACGGGAAACGAATAAGAAAACATTATGGATTTGACCAATTAGAACGTACATATTATGCACTACAATCTGTTCCGGAAAGCAGACAAGTAGTGATACAGATTTATGATACAGAAATTGATATGCCATTAGATGATGGAAAACCAAGAAGCCAAGATATTCCATGCAATATATGTTCCATGCTCAAGATACGGGATGAAAAACTTGAATGGTCTCAAATAATGAGAAGTAATGACATATTTAGAGGTATGCCATATAATTTTATTCAATTTACAACAATTCAGGAAATAATGGCAGGATGGCTTGGGTTGGATGTTGGAGCATATAGCCATTACTGTGACAGCTTACATTTGTACGAAAAGGATTATGCCAGAATATCCAATAATGGATTAGATGCAAACAACGATATTTTGGGTATTAATAAGTTGGAGACGGATCAGCTTATCAAAGAAATATATGAAAGAATGAAATGCCTGTGTAATAAAAAAGTTGATGAAAAAACTATTGCCAAATTAGCATTCTTGAATTCTGAGCATGTAGCATACAACAATATGATGTTGATTATTGCAGCATATATTGCCCAGAGAAGAAAATTTAATGTTCTGGCCGAGGAACTTGTTCATAAATCGACTAATGTGTTGTACCAAGGAATGTGGCAAAGATGGAAAGAAGACAGAGGTTATAGCTAATTGTATTGATAGTAAAAGTCTATAGCAGGAGGGAGATAAAGATGTTTGCTGGGTTTAATGTTCTTGTAGATGATAAAGATGGTTTTCGGAAATATTATAAAGTTGGTGATGAAATGTATACTAATCAAAAAAAGGCTATTAATGAGAGTTTGGGCAAATATATTAATCCTGATGGATCATTATGCGAGAGGATAATTGAAGAAAAGTGGTTTCCGGACATAAATGCACATGTTTTTCTTTCGCACTCACACAACGATTTGGATTTCGTTATATCTTTTGCCGGCTGGTTGTATGAAAAATTTGAAATAGAGGCATTTATAGATTCAGGAGTGTGGCATAATTCCGATGATTTACTCAGGAAAATTGATAATAGGTACTGTGTATCTTTGCGTGATGAAAATGGTAATATTAAATCATATGATTACAAAACAAGGAACAGATCAACAAGTAATGTTCATATGATATTGTATACAGCTTTGATGAAAATGATCGATAGAACAGAGTGTCTGATGTTTATTAATACTCCGTCATCCTTAAAATGGGTTGATATGATCACTGATGATTCAGCGACTACATCGCCATGGATTTATGGTGAGCTCCTTGCTTCAAAGCTTATAAGAAACAGATCAAGGAAAGAGCACAGGGCCCAGCATAATTTGTTTTTTGAGCATGCTGATGAAAATTATCAAAACCTTGAGATAGAATATAATATTAATACAAAACATTTAATAGATATTAATGATTACAATTTAAAACTGTTTGAAGAATCAGCGTATGAATATAAAGATGCATATGATGCTTTGGACAATTTTTATTTACAAAATAATATAGATACCAGAAATCTGTAACATCATTACTCAAAAGATGATAGTGATTTTTAAATTATTAGATAGAAGTTTCAAGATATTAGCTGGTTGTACAGAGTAGTAATAAAGGATAATTGATGATTATCTTATAATCAAAATTCATTTATTTTTAGGAGGCTATACAACATGGAAAAGAAATATCAAATTTTTATTAGTTCAACATTTAAAGATTTAGAAAAGGAAAGAAATTCTATTATAAAAACAACCTTAAGAGCAAATTGCTTTCCTGCAAGTATGGAGTGGTTTCCTGGAATTGATGAAGAGCAATTTGAATATATAAAACAAGTAATAGATTATTCTGACTATTATGTCATTATTCTGGGCGGATTATACGGAACAATAGCTTCAGATGGAATAAGTTATACCGAAAAAGAATTTGATTATGCAAAATCGAGAAACAAAAAAATAATTGCCTTAGTACAAAAAAACCCAATTGAAAAAGAGTCGGAAGATGAACGTATTGTAAAATACACAAATTTTCATAAAAAAGTGACAAGCGAAAGGCTTATTAGCTATTGGACAAACCCTGAAGAACTAATATCAATATATGCAACAAGTTTAGAACAAACAATAAATAAATTCTTTTCACAAGGATGGGTCAGATGTAATGTTGCTAAGTGTAATAAAAGATTGGAATTTGTTGATATAAATTCGAAAATAACAGCAATTCAAATCAAAAATATCAGTTCTATACATATAATGGCAAGTGGTACATTTTCATATATTCAAATCGTTAAAAGTTTATTAAAAGCAAACAATCTTTATAATAGAACTGTTAATGTATATATCAACTTTAGACTTGGTGAAGATCAAGAAAGAATAGAGTTGTTAAAACGGCATTATAATAAATTATGGATGAATTTATTTGAGGAATTTCCTAAATTAAAATTTCATTTTTCTTGTGTAAAAAATTTTAAGGTAAGTTTTAGAGGAATTATTGTAAATAAAAAGAAAGGATTTATAGGTTTCTATGTTCGTAATAATGATAAAATATTTGGACCGCTAGATAATTGTATTTATGTAGATACAAATACTGATATAGGTAAATATATTATTAACTATTACTTAAAATGTTTTGAAAAACAGACCTATTACTCATCATTAAAAGAATGTATTGAATCTTTTTAATGAACATATTAAAACATAAATCGGAGAATAGGCAAATGAATAGAATAGAAAAGGACTTAAGAATACCAAATGGATTTATTTTGTTTCTGTCAGGTGTTCCTGGAGTTGGAAAAACAACTATATCATATGAACTTCTTAAAAGAATTAATTCATTTAGAATTATTGAGGAAACAGATATTATAAGAGAAATACTTCGTGGATATAATCAATATTTGAAATATGATCTAAATATTGAAAAAAACATTTTCAAAGATATCAATATATCAGATCACACAGTATTGCTAGATTATGACAATGCGAAAAAACAATGTATACTAATGAAGAAATCAATTGAACATATAATATTGAGACAACAACGAAAAGGTATTGCAACTATTATTAATGGTGTTCATGTAATACCAGAAATATTATATGATATTATAAGTGATAATTTTGTGTTTATTAATTTGTATGTTACAGATGAAAATGAAATATACAATAGGATTGTTAACAGAAATCCCTCATCATACATGCTTGAGCATATACCTTTTATTTATAAATCAAATACAGAATTGTTTTCCAATACAGAAAAAGTAATTTCAATGTGTAATTATAATAATATATTCAATATTAATGTCACAAACTTATCTGTTGATGACACAATTGAATTGTGTGTTAGGAAAATAAAAAAATACCTAAAATAAAGAAATTAAATCTACCATTTTGTTTTTAATGATTACTAAAATAAATCTTTAGCATTATCCCATACACTTTCAAATTTTTTAATGCATTCTACTCCTTTTTTTGAAGTTGCACTAAACACTTCGAACATTGTGTTAGTTATTATTTGAGGATAACCATTTTCATCAAAGTGGGGTTTTGAATAGAGAATACAATTGTCAAGACGTATTATTATTTCATCACGCCGATGTGAATATTTTCTAAAACACTTTTTTATTAATTTATTATCTCCAGTTAAATGTGCTGCCCTTTTTATAGTTGAATTAAGCTCATTAAAAAAAATATCTTGTGCTTTATGAGCAAATTTGACTTCTGGAGATGATGGGTCAAGAAAAAGGCAGCGAAAATCAATGCCATACATATCAGTATTAACAGTTTTTTCGTCTAAATAGCGAAACAATTCCTCATGGTGTAATATCAATTTCATATTTTTTCTACCATAAATCCATAAATATTTTCCAGTATACAGAAAAGATTCAATAATATTTTTCCATAATTCAAGAGTCTCAAATCCTGTAAGAAAATATGCTGTTCTATTTTTATAAATTGGACTTTTAACCTGAAAAGCATCGTCAGAGGCAAGAGTTTCAACAAATTCTTCACATTGAATATCTATCTTTCGATATTTTTCTTTGATTTCCTCTACTTCTAATACAAATTGTTTTATTGCTTCGCGAATAAATGTGGAATCATGAAGTTCAAATCCACTAATAAATGATTCTACAAAATTAGGAGACGACATATTAATTTCACGTGCATAATTCATAGGATTGTCTATCCATGAATCCCAACAAGGGTCTTTGTCAAATAGTATGGGAATTGTCTTTTTGTTCATGCCATGAGCCAATCCGGCTTCATATAAAAGCCATGGAGATTTTTTGTTCTCATGTGTAAAACATATTACCAATTCATTGCAGGAAGCAATTTGATCATTAATTTTTGAATGTACTTCTTCTCCTGCAATAATATCACTCTCAGAAATAAATGTCTCAATATCAAAGGACTCTAGAAAATTTTTTAATACATATGCCAAATCACAACTTTTTGATTTAGACCAACTTATAAAAATCTTTCGCATTTTTTTCTCCGCTTTTATAAGATAATCATCAATTATCCTCCATAACATTTGACAAAAACAACCTTTTAGATTACAAAAAACAACAAGATTATTGAGTGAATTGTATTTATAAGTTTAAAATAAAGGATTATACAGAAGTAAAATGCATTTTGAAAAGGAATATGGTGATATGCGATGATTGAGAAGCTGGCTGATAAAATGATTGAATTTCAAGTGTCAAAAGGAACTATACATAGTGAGGACGCTAACATATACCGGTATGGATATATTTTGTTATTTGAAATTATTATTAATATATTCATATCATTTTTAATGGGGATTCTGCTTGGGAAAATTCAAGAGGTTATTTTTTTTCTGCTGCTTTTTATCACACTAAGAAGTTTTTGTGGAGGATATCATGCAAAGAGAATATGGGAATGTATTGTTTTATCAAATGCTGTTATGGCATGTGCAATAGTTATTAATATATATTTTGGCAAATATGTGCTGCCAGTTTTATTGTATGTTACAATAGTAATTGTGTTATCGGTGATTATCTGTAGCATGGCACCTGTTGATAATAAGAATAAGAGGTTAAATGAAAAAGAGAGAATTTTTTACAAGAAATGTTCAATAATTACGGCCATTATTGAAAATGGTATTGGGATTACTATGATATTACTAGGTCAATATAGCTTTGCTTATATTGTTATATATGTATATATAATTCAGCTCATTTCAATTATTATCGGGAAAAGATGTAAAGGGTAACCCATATATAAGATTGTTGACGAAAAATGAAAATAAAAGTATTATTCTGATGGGAGGTGTAAGCTGTAATGGAGGAAGAAGCAAATATTGGTGGATATGATAATAATGCTGTGATTGATGCGTGTGGCGTAAACATGTTTTCTGAATGGCTGATGCAGGCAGGAGGATTGTTTATGCCACATTTTGTTTATGGAGATAAGGTGCCTAATCTGGATGGACGTCTGGAAATATGTGAATTACAAAACGGCAAATACGTTCCTGTAAGAAGCTTTTATGTGCAAATAAAATCATTTGAACGCGATTATATCAATAGAAACAAGAAGAATCAATTGTCACAATATAAATACTTATGCGACACAAAGATATTTAACATTGTCAAAAGGAATGTAATTATGGATCCGGCATTGCTGGTGATGATTGATGTTAAGAAGAAAAGATTTTTCTTTAAGTACATAAGTGAGGATTATTGTGAAGAATTGAATATAAAATCAAGTATTAATAAGATGATATATTTTAATGATGACGATGAAATAGTCGATCGTAATGAATGGTATAAGATTTTATATTCTATCCATAATAAATGTACCGAACTGAAAAAAAGGATGAAGGAAGCGCTTTATACGGAAATGAAAGATAATACATATGAATCAACAGATCATGTGCCTGTCCAAATTATAGAGGCTTCAGAATACTATAATAGTATAATGGAAAAGGAGCTGTGGTTTATCAAACGTATGTATTTTCCTGATGTATGGAAATTTGGTTTTGCATACGAGATGAAAAAGAATATAACAAGCATGGGAATTTATTATATATACAGGGATAAGGATGATGAACTGCTAAAAAGCTATGAGATGGATGAAGATTATCCGATGAAAATGATATATATGGGTAAGGATGAGCAGGATCCCATGAAGATGGTTAAAGATAATCTGGTAGGATATATAAAGAGATTTTTCAGCGAAATAATTGATTATACGTTATGTCCTGATGTTGTACTGGAGGAATTTTTGTATAATATATTAGATAAAAGAATAGGATTTGTACCAATAGCTGGAGAGGGAAAGAATAAAATATATCGTTATGGAACAGGAACCAATATATTGACGGAAAAGGATGTTAAGAAAATCGTAGGTAAGGGATATAAAAAATCCGAAATTATGCCGTTAGTATCACAGCTTCTAAGCAATGGAAAGGAATCGTTTGTCAGACCATTTATAGAACCGCAATCATATTATATAAAGAAAAAAACAAAAAATAGTGAACGTTTGGCATTCATTGAGGATACATATCGGATGGATCAGGAGAATATGAAAGAGTGGTTGTTAAATCTGGAGAGTTTTTTCTATAGGTGCAAGGAATTATTTGGAGATGATTGTCTGCCGGTTTTTGATGTAACAACAAGATATGAATTGTTTTTTGATGAAAAAGATTACATCTATACAAAAAATGGAACATCATCAAATAATTATTGTTGTTGTGCGGAAGAGGTGTATGATGATGAGTCCTTTATAATTAATATTCATATTGTTAATAGCAAAAGGATGCCCTCAATTGGTAATGCTAACGACAGTAACTTTTTATTACATAGCTATGGATTGTATTCTATAAATGGTTACAGCTATATCAAATTGTGGAGATATATGCTGGAAATATTGTTTGTGAATTATATTAATGGAGAAAAAGAGCTGCTATCTCTTTCTGACTACATGAGCAGCAGATAAATATCTTATTGCTACTGTTAATTATATAGTGCTAATTTAATTAAAAATTTGTAAAAATTGGCTTATTTTTAGTCATTATCATTAGTTGACGCTTTAATATTAAAGTGTTATAGTAACTTAGTTGACTTATGAATTATGGTGAACTCATATTATACAGTAAATGAGGACAAGCCATAGCAACAATAAGTCATCGTTATAAGCTATTTAAAAGAAGGAAAATTGTATTGAGCTAGTATATGCTGCCAGTACAGTCGGACGGTTTATATTGTGGTATTGGTCGGAACGTTTTCGTTGCGGTCATGGCGAAGCCATGTCTTTTTTGTCTCTTCGGCTTTGGAGGGATGATGGCGAAGCTATGCCCTTTTAAGCCTTCCCTTTTGGGAAGGTGTCGGCGTAGCCGACGGATGAGGCGTTTTGCCGAACAACGCCCATAAAAAAGGAGATAATCTATGTGGTACGTTATCCAGACAATAAGCGGAAAAGAACATGAAGTATGCCTGTGGATCAACACATACGTTGACAAAGACAGTTATACAAGATGCTTCGTGCCCCTATATGAGGATGTCTGGAGAAAGGAAGGCATCGGTCATATAAGTATCAAAAGGCTATTTGCAGGATATATCTTCATAGAAACAGACACCCCTGATAAGGTTTACGAGGAGCTTAAGGGTCTTTCGAAAATGAGCGTACTGCTTTCGATAGAGAAAAAAACAGGCAGAGAATTCTTGTGCCTTCACAAGGAAGAGGAGGTATTCTTCGACACAATCCTTTCGGATGGACTTATGAAAGTAAGCTATATACACATGAATAAGCAGGGAAAACCGGACATAGTAATCGGACCGCTGCAATCCTACAAGGACAATATAGTAAGGCTGGATATCCCTCACAGAAGGGCAATAGTTAACATACCAATGCTAGGGGAGGAGAAACGCCTTAAGTTCGGGTTATGGCTTGATATAGATCCAAAGATATCATGGATAGAAGAAGAGAAGAATAATCGAAGAAATGACAGCACCGCTATAGGAAACCGCCCAGATAATCCGTGGGATTGGAAAGCATGGAAGCAGCATAACAAGGATAAGAAGAAATTATATATAGATAAGGATGTATTTGGTTACCGTGTCGGTGACTACATAATCAACACCACGGGAATATATGGCGATACACCCATGGAGATCACAAAGCTGCATCCTGAAAAGAACAGTGTTACGGTTAATGCGTTGCTGTTTGGAAGCATGACAGAGATCATGATGGGGATAAATGAGATAGAGGTTGTAAATGATTCGTCTGCAAGTGAAAATTGCGGGCGGTTTTATGTAAGCAAAGATTAAGAGCTAGTGGGTAATACAAGAAGATGAATCAAAGGTGTCCCTAGAGTATACAGTTATTTCGTAAAACAGAAGCTTAATAAGGAATATTATAAAGGTGATGAAGTGAAAGTTTATTATTGGATATCTTATGCGAGTAAGAAGAACGCCAAAGATGAGGTTATGAGATTTGAGATGGTGGAAGAGTAATAGAGTAATAGACTAATAGAAATATATAGTGTGGAAGAGAG
The DNA here is from genome assembly GCA_017449765.1 of Lachnospiraceae bacterium. Classification (GTDB taxonomy): domain Bacteria; phylum Bacillota; class Clostridia; order Lachnospirales; family Lachnospiraceae; genus Coprococcus_C. The sequence goes on from JAFTFE010000167.1 coordinate 17,735, forward strand.
AGAAGACTTTAGGAACCGGAATGTAGAAATGTGGGGGAAATATTGTGAAAAAAGAATTTTTGGAATTGTATAAAGAAGAAAAAAATAAAATCGAGGCTGATAATAAAGCATTGCTTGAGAAGATAAAAGAGAATCCTGTATTAGACAGAGTGGAATGTTTGTCCGTTCATTTTTCTTGCTGTATGTGTGAAGATATCGATTTTGTTCTCGAACTAATGGAAAAGAATTCAAAAGATAGATATATCTATAGTGTTATTAGGAATATTTGTGAGCAGGCTATTGAGTATAAATATCTATGCAAACATAACGAATATATAAAGGAATATTATGGTGGGAATATATTGGAAAAATATTCGGAAAAGACAACAGATATAAATAAATTAAAAGCTTTAATGGGTGATGACAGATATTCAATAAAGCGAAATATTCGTGGTTGGGCTAAAGATATCGGAGAAGATGATGATAGTAACGCAAATGACGACATGTCGTTATATACAATATATCAATTATCTTCAACAGAGTATCACTAATCCTACTTTAATGAAATATCTAACTTGATTTCTGAAATAGAAGATGAACAAGAAGAGAATTATGGAGAAATTGTATACACTATGCTGATATTTCTCTTAACAAAGTTTATGGACTCATATAATAAATGTGTATAATCTGAAGCTTGATGTTCCCTGTGGTTAGTTTGTGTTAACTAAGATGAAGACAAGAAGACACACGAATGTGTAATAGAGGAATATAGTAAATTAGAGTCTGATGCCTTTAGGGGTGTCGGACTTTTTCATGTAGGAATGCTAATTAGAGAAAGTAATCTCTTTATCGTTTTGCACTGATAATGAATATTGTGAAAAATGTATATTAATACCGCAAATGTGTAATATTTTTGGGCATTTGCTTATCTGTTTATGAGCGTTTGCATATATTACGTATTCATGTAACGGATACGATTTCCTTTGAGGTATCTTATCCAAATTTTTTGTGAAAATCATCTGTAAGTTTGGTTTTAGTATATGGAGGTATATACCCATATTCTTTGAGTTTTGTCATATTCATATTTTTCAGACATCTGTATTTGAAATGACAGTTTTGTTGAATCAGTTATATGGAAAAATGATTTAATAATTGAATCGACTGCATTTGAATATATCTTTCTTAAAAGTGATAAAAGACATGAGATAAAAGATATTTTCAGTGAATATAGTTTTTACATAACGATGGAGCATTGACCACAAAGAATAGAAGCGGTATAGATGATTATGTAGAATAAAACATTTTAACTAGTTCTTTTTGTAAATTGCAATTTATAATTGAGGATCATTATAATATGGCAATGTTTTTATACTACAAGTGTTTACAAAAATGTAACATTTATCGATAAATATTGGCTTTTTGCATGTAGAAGATGTTTTGTTATTTTATATGAGGGCATATAAAGAAAAAATCGTTGAATAATAAGGGGTGGGTTTGAGAAGATGATGGTAAAAGGTAAGAATAAAGTCCCTACCCAACATGTGTTTATTATTGGAGCAAAGTCTATTGGACAGTATGGCGGTTATGAAACCTTTGTTGATCGTCTTATAGGAGAACACGAGCAAGAAGAATCTATTAAGTACCATGTAGCATGCAAGGCCAATGGTGATGGATATATGGATGAATCAAAGCTCGATGGGGTGAAAATTTTGAAAAAAAATAAGGGGGGGTCAATAATAGAATTTGAATATAAGAACGCACATGTATTTAAGATTCTATGCCCCAATATCGGCTCTGCGGTGGCTATATATTACGACATGATGTCGACACTTTATTCAATTAAGTACTGTAAGGATCATAATATTGAATATCCGATATTTTATATTTTGACATGTCGAATAGGATTGTTTATAGGTTATTTGTGCAAGAAAATGAAGGCAATTGGTGGAAAGTATTATTTAAACCCTGACGGACATGAATGGAAACGGGCAAAATGGTCTTTCCTGATAAGAAAATACTGGAAGTGGTCTGAAAAAAAGATGGTGATGCTGGCGGATTTAGTAATCTGTGATTCCGTGAATATTGAGAAGTATATTAAAAATGAATACAATATTGAGAATACCACATACATTGCGTATGGTGCTGATATTGAGAGATCATCACTTGTAGATGATGATACAAAGTTTGTAGAGTGGCTTGATAAGTATGGGCTGAAAGCTTGTCAGTATTATCTTGTGGTAGGTCGGTTCGTTCCAGAGAACAATTATGAGATCATGATAAAAGAATTCATGAAAAGTGATAGTGAACGAGACTTTGTTATAGTCACAAATATTAATGAAATATTTTTGGATGAACTTGAAAGAAAGTTAAGATGGAAGTCAGATTCACGTATTAATTTTGTTGGAACAGTATATGACAAAGAACTTTTAAGAAAAATACGTGAGAATGCTTATGCTTATCTGCATGGACACGAGGTCGGGGGAACAAACCCCAGTCTTTTAGAGGCTCTCGGGGCTACGGATTTAAATTTATTGTTTGATGTTGGCTTTAACCGAGAAGTTGCTGAAAATACGGCATTGTATTGGAATAAAGATGAAGGGTGTCTTAGTAATTTGATTTCAAAGGTTGACGTTATGGATAGCGATCTGTATTCTGAATATGGTTTTAAAGCCAAAGAACGTATTAAGAGTGCATATAGCTGGTCTATTATTGGGGACAAATACAAGAGAGTGTGGAAGCAGGCAAATAAACACTAAAAACAAACAAAGTGAAGAGGTTATATGTAATACCCCAAAAGTGAAAAGTTATCCGCTATAGGCTGTTGAAACACCAAGATATCAAGTTGAAACATCAATATATAACTGATTAAAATCCGTTTTTAATAGATTTATGAGCATTGAATGCCATGATATTCATCACTCTCGTTTCTGTTTTGAGAGGTAAAACAAATCAGAAAAACCTCAAAATCAATGATTTGGGGCTTGACATAATAGGAAGGTGAATAATGTGATAAATAAAAAAGAAGAATATGAATATATGAGGGTATTTGCTATATTAGCAGTGCTGCTTATACATTTTACTTATATGGGAATACTCCAGTACAGTGATACAGCATCTGCGGTACAACTGATAATTTATAATGGGATAAAAAATTTGATGTTGTGGGCTGTTCCGTGCTTTTTAATGCTAAGTGGGACTTTGTTATTGGATCAGAACAAGGAAATAAACTTTAAAAAGCTATACAACAAATACATAAAACGGATGTTTTTGGTATTATTAACTTTTGGATTAGCTTTTTCGTGGCTTGAATTATATTTTGAAAGTCGAACTGTTATCAGTTTGAATCAGTTTGTAACTGCTATTATTAATGTTTTGACGGGAAATACATGGGCACATATGTGGTATGTCTATTGCTTGATTGGATTATATTTATTGCTTCCAATGTGGAGAATAATAGCTATAAAAAGTACAGATACAGAAATAGTATATATTTTACTTGTTATGGCGGTATGTGAAGCAGTGTTGAGACTTCCCAATATAGTTAATGTAAATTTAGGTTTTTACAATCATATTTCCAGCATATATCCTTTTTGGTTTTTGATGGGAACAATTTGGAATAGAAAGCTTATTAATATAGCAAGAAAAACAAGCATTATGGTAATTTTTATTTCATCACTGTTGTTGCTGTTTGTGACATATATTGGAACGAAGTATTCAATAGATATAGGGATCCTTACAGGATATAATTCAATATTGGTAATTCCGCAAGCAATAGCTATTTATTCGGTAGTTGTACGTGAGAAAGCTTTTGAAAAAATAGGTGGCTTATTTATTAAAAAGTTGATGATAGAATTGGCAGATAAATCGTTTGGCATGTATCTTTTACATATGTTTTTTATTAATTTTATATATAAAGTCATGAAAATAGATTTGTTTAAATTGAATTGGGGAGAGGTAGGTCTGATTTACTTTAGTATCGTAGTTTTATCATATACCGCTTCAATGATTTTGAGAAAGTGCCCCTTGATAGGTAAAATTGTATAAAGGTGGGCTTTGATGATGGAGAGTAAGGATCTTATTAGTATTGTTATTCCGGTTTATAATGTAGAGGAATATCTTGGAAGATGTCTAGATAGTGTATTGGCTCAGACATACAAAAACACAGAGATAATTTTAGTTGATGATGGTTCCGAGGATAATAGCGGGATAATCTGTGATGAGTATAAGGAAAACAATGATAGAATAAAGGTGATGCATAAAAGTAATGGTGGCTTGTCGGATGCAAGAAATTCGGGAATAGAATTAGCTACAGGAAAGTATATAGTATTTGTTGATAGCGATGATTTTGTTGATGAGACAATGGTTGATTATTTATATAATCTTGTACAACGAAATAATGCAGAGATTGGAATTTGTGACCCAGTTCATTGCTATCCGAATATGGAATATAAATTTGAATATCAAACAAAACAAATTTGTTATAACAGTGAAGAGGCAATAAAAGAAATGCTGTATCAGACTTCATTTCTTGTGTGTGCGTGTGGAAAAATCTATTTAAGGAGTGTTTTTGATAATATAAAGTTTACTAAGGGAATATTGTTCGAAGACAGTGCACTTATGTACCTATTGTTTGATAGAGTAGATAAAATTGTTTATGGAAATGCAAAATTATATGGATATATTCATCGGGAAAATAGTATTACAACGAATAATTTCTCTAGAAGAGACTGCGATATATTGAGTATATGTAATGAGATGGATGAATATTTTAAGAATCGTTCTTCTATAACAAGATCATTATCTGCTTATCATATTTCTGCAGCATTGAGAATATATATGAATGCACCTCGAAATGGAAATTTCAAAAAGGAAATATCAGATTGTGAACAGTATATTAACGATAATATAAATGATGTTTTATCAGACAAACGAATAAGAACTAAACTAAGATATGCATTAATCCTATACAAATATGCACGCTTTTTGATGCCATATGTGTATTCTAGAGTTAACAGGTGGAAATAAAAAAACAGTTTTTTAATATTGTGGTTATGTTGAGTTTTTGATTATCGGTTTAGTTTTGCTTCTTTGACTTGCCGAATTCAAGTTTGAAGAATAGGAGAAAAGATGATGATTTCATTCATTATTCCGGTATTTAATGTAGAAAGATACTTAGAAAGATGCTTAAAGTCCATTTTAAATCAAAGTTATAAAGATTATGAAATTATTCTGGTTGACGATGGTTCGACTGATAATTCAAAGTTTATATGCGATAAGTACGAAAAAGATAATAGCAATGTTAGGGTGATACATAAAACAAATGAAGGGTTAGGGATGACCAGAAACCGAGGAATAGAGGAATCATCTGGAGAATATTTAATGTTTGTGGATTCGGACGATTATATTGTTGAAGATGCAGTGAGTAATGTCATAGACTATGTTAGTCGGAATGACTTAGATGTATGTTTTTTTGGTAGAGTCCAGAATTTTAAAGGTTATCAGCAGGAATATTTGGAGACTATGCCTAAAAATGTTCCCAGTTATAAGGAACTGACTTCTTTATGCTTAGGAGAACCCTTGAAGAAAGATAAATTTGAGATTGGACCGGCATGGAAGGCTGTTTATAGAAAGGAATTTCTGGTAAAAAATGATTTGAAATTTGAATCGGAAAGAATGATATTGAGCGAAGACTATATTTTTTCTTCAAAGTTATGCATTTCAAGACCAAGAGCAGGCTTTCTAAATATTCCGGTTTACTGTTATTGTGACAATAGTGGTTCTCTTACTAATAGCTATAATCCTAAAAGGTATTACTTAGCAATGGAACTTTATAAGAGAATGACTGATATGGTAAAAGAATATGGATTAGGCGAGGAAGCCAAGTTTCGTGCTTATAATAATTATCTGATAAATTTACTGACTTCCTTTAAACATATTGTAAAAGCGAATACTATTGGACGACATCAAAAGATTATAGAGATTAGAAATATATGTACCAATCGAGATATTAGGGAAAGTGTTATAGACTATAGCAATGTAGACACAATTAAGCTAAGAATATTACGACGATTGATTTTGCTTAGATGTAATTATTTGATTTACTGTATGGTTATGGCTAGGTATGGTCGATGAGTCATTAAAAGAGGACTATATAGAGACTACGATTTATATATCTGATAGTTTTTAAATGATAATTATAATAAATAATATATTCTGTTAAATGAGGAAACAAATGTATAAGATTAGTTGTGTTATGAAAAATATTATTGAATGGATTCTAGCTTTATTTATTTCAATGATGATATGTAATACAGTGTGTGTTTTTTATCATAAACCGGCAGGCTGGATTGAGAGACATAATGCATACACATCTAGTATATGGAATCCTAATTCTACTATAGTATTTGGAACCGAAGGATATGGGATTAATAAAGTAGATTCTAATGGATATGTAAATAAGGAGCTTCCATTAATAGAAAACAGCTATGTTCTTATTTCTGGGGCATCTCATACGCAGGGATTACATGTGATGCCAAATGAAAGATATAGTGAGATTCTTAACAGAAAACTAGGTTACAAAGCAGAATATGGTGTATACAATGTTTCTCAGGACGGACAGGAATTCGATGAGATGATAAGTAATTTTCCGGCTTTATTAGAGGAATTTCCTAATTCAAGGGCGATAGTCTTTGAGATATATAGAACAGATTATAAAAAGTATAAATTCAACTATGACCAAAATGGTAATATAGTGCAGGTTCATTTTAATCCAGATGAGTCAGGATTAAATAAAAAAAACAGATTATCCACACTAAAGAAAATAGGAATTCGTACTAAAGAGTTGTTACCTGTAGTGAATCGAATTAAGGAACAATTAGTACAATTAAATATGGAAGAAAATGTTATATATGAAAAAGACACCTGCTCACTAAATGAATTTAAAATGGCTTTGGCAACAATTAAAGAAGAATATGATGGAGAAATATATATATTATATCACCCTTATTTTGAATATACCAAGGATGGTGGAATAAAGATTGAACAGGATAGTACATTGAATATATTTAGAAACTGTTGTGAGGAAAATGACATAGTATTTGTAGATTCCACTAGAGAAATAATTTCAGGTTTTGAAGTTGATCACAAGGTTCCATATGGTTTTCAAAATACCCAAATAGGAAAAGGCCATCTCAACTCATATGGGCATCAAATGATAGCGGATATTCTTTATGGATATTTGAAAGGAGAAAGATGAAATTTCTAAGTTTTAATTCTTTGTACTATATATCTTTTGTTATAGTATTGCTTTTATTATTAAAATTTCAAAAGAAAGAAAAAATCAGACAAATTTTTATATTGTTTTTTTCTGTCATATTCTATTTTACATGGGGATGGCAAAGCTTTATTGTTTTGATAGGTGAATCGATAATTTGTTTCGTTTGGTATAAATTAAGAAATTACAGTTTTTTTAAGAATATGGGCAGTGCATATATAGTAATAACATTGCTAATTGTACTTGCATTGTTTAAATATCGTATATTCATAGATGATATTTTATTTAAAGGGGAGGGATCAACATCCTTTCAAGGGCTTGATTTTCAGCCGATAGGTATATCTTTCTTTACCTTTTCGATGATAAGCTTTGTGGTTGATGTTTCTAGGGGAAGTGTAGAGGGAGATGTTAAGGGTACTCAGTTGCTATTGTATATCCTATTCTTCCCTAAAATATTACAAGGACCAATTAATAATTCCGCTAGCTTTATCAAAGAATTACAAAAAGAACATATTATATGCAAGGAAGATGTAATTAATGGGGCGCAAATCTTTTTGTTTGGATTGATAAAAAAGATTGTTGTCGCAGATAGATTGGCTTTGTTTGTTGATACAGTTTATAGAACGCCTAAAGTTTTTGATTCTTTAAGCATTTTAGTTTGTATTGTAGCTTATACTATTCATTTATATTGTGATTTTTCTGGATATACAGATATGGCTATTGGAACAAGCAGAATGCTGGGGTATGATTTGGCCTCCAACTTTAATCTTCCGTTCATGTCTCAGAGCGTTTCCGAGTATTGGAGAAGATGGCATATGTCCTTGAATGAATGGTTTAGAGAATATTTATTTTATCCGATTGTAAGAGCAAAATGGGTAAATGGATTTAGGAAAAAATGTAAGGGAAAGTTACCCAAAAATATAGTTAATATTCTTCCTTCTGCCATAGGAATGGTGTTTGTATGGCCTTTGATTGGACTATGGCACGGAGCGTCTCTAAATTATGTTTTGCATGGGTCGTTATATGGTCTTATGATGATTATAGGTCTTGTGTATGGTGCACTAATAAAGAATCGGCATGAGGGTAAAGTATTTACTGTGCTTAGGATTATAAGAACATATTTGATTACTGTTGTTATGCTGACGCTATTTAGATCGCCTGATATAGACACATTTACTACAATTTTTTCAAGGCTTTTCAATTGCGCAGGTGGAATAAGATACATTTCAGTTTGGGCTTTAGTATATATTCCTTTAGTAATAGGATGCAATATTTTTGCTTATATTAAGAATGGTGGCAATAGCTATCATCCAATTCTGGATTTGACATTATTCAGGAATAAAGTAATACTTCTAACTGCTGTCATACTGATGGTTATTTTTATGTATTCGGGAGAAAGCTACTTTATGTACTTTCAATTTTGATAAAAAGGAACAGTAAAGGTATGAAAAATAGAAATATAAATCTGGATTATATTAGAGCGTTTGCATTAATTTTTGTGGTGTCTATTCATAGTTTTCTACATATTGATTATTATTCTCAGCCAAATGAAGGGATGTTGATGCTATTACTGTCTTGTCTGAGAATATTATTGAATACGTGTGTTCCTCTTTTTTTAATATTATCTGGTTTTCTTCAGGTTAGCAAGATTCCGACAAAAGAATATTATTTAAAATTTATATATATTTATCTTATATACATAGCATGTGGGATGGGGTGTCAAATTTATATTTTTGTTTTTCAAAATGAAAGCTTTAAACTGAGAGAAAGCATGATATCGTTTATTTCATTTAGAGCTTCGCCTTATGGATGGTATGTAGGAATGTACTTCGGTTTATATCTTATTATTCCTTTTATTAACTTGCTATTAAAAGAACTCTCGAATAAGCAGGTGCTTGTTTTGTTGGGCAGTTTGATAATTATTACAATTTTACCTAGCCTATTTAATAATATGGATCTTGAGAATATAAAATGGTGGCAAGGGACAAAGGATCACTATTTCATGGTGGTTGATGATTTTTGGACGGGGTTTTACCCAGTCACATTTTATATAATAGGATATGTCATAAATAAAAATAGAGAAAAAATAATAGAAAAAAGATATTTGTATTATGTTTTAGTTCCGATTCAAATGATATTATATGGGATTTATAATTATGCTAGGAATTATGGTTCCCAATTTCCATGGACAACAGAATGTACTTATAATGGATATCAAAGCTTACTGATGTCGACCTGCGTGTTTTGTATGATAATTTCTGTTAATTTAAAAAATAATGGGTTTAGTGCTAGTGTGGTTAAATTTTTAGCAAAACATTCTCTTTCGATATATCTGTTATCGTATGCATCGGATAGTGCAGTATATCATATTTCTGGGAGAATAGTTAATAGCTTTTGTTATCGAGCTTATACTATTCCGATTACAGTTTTTTTAAGTATTGTTATAGCTTCTATACCAAGCGTAATAGTTGTAAAATTGGCAGCTTATTTATATGCAAAGTTTCAGAATAAGTTTTGTTGTTGATATTTGGCGTGATTTAAGAATTAAGATATAGCTGGAGATTAAAATGAAGTATAGAATTAATTTCAAAAAAGAAGAAGCTGTTTTTGTAATAATAACAATAATGACAATAACACGAGGCGTGTATACTTTTAATGCTAATGTGTATATAACTAATGGCTTGGCTATGGTATGGATTCTGTACAGTTATTTTTGTAAAGCTAGTAAAAACAATAAAAAGATAATAGCTCCAATCATTAAACTATATACAATACCACTTATTGGTATGATACTTTATACTATAATTTTATGGGCATTCAAGAAACCATCCGGATTGGGAAGTTCAATAGGATATTACACACGCCTTGTATCGAATTTTTTGTGGCTTTTTATTATGACATTTTATGCATATAGGGCTTTGATCGTATTTGGCATAAAAACCTTCAAATTATATCTTTTTTCTTTCGTGGCAAGTTATAGTGTTTTTTCTTTCATACCAGCACTAATTAAAGCAAGACCACTAGATATGCTAAGATATGCTTTGGGAGGTGATGGGTATGTAGAGGCTGAACGATGGTTGGAAAAAACCGACGTATTATTTGGCTTAGGTGTATTGTTTGTTTTTTTATTTATCACCCAGAAAAGAAAAATAAATAAATATTCATTATCTTTAATGGTTACGATGATATTGTTTCTGTTTATAGGGAATAAAAGGATAGAACTAGGAGGCATCTTTGCTGTTTTGGTTTATTATTATTTAATTGATTCTAAACTAAAGAATTTCAATAGTAAGCTTTTGAGTTTAAGTATTATACAGATGTTAGCTGCGATTATTTTTATTTATATAATATATTCAGGTTTCCTTACGGAAATTGCTTTGAAATATAATGTTAATTTTAATTTCAGAATAGATACTTGGACATATTGGGCAGGCAGGACCAATTTCTCTTTCTTTTATCCAGGACTAGGATCTTCTTTTGTTGATAAAGAAACTTTTAATATTGTGAATGCAAACAATGGTTTTTTATATAATGGATATATTATATTGAATGGAATGCATAGTGATTTGATGAAAAAATACGTAGAATTAGGGTTTGTTCCTTTTTTGCTTTGGACCTGGTATATTTCGTATTATAGAATTAAGAAATTGAGTAAATGCAGAGGAAAATTTGTGGCAGATGTGTGCATGTTGGTTTCACTACTAATTTTTGTATTGTACTATACAGATAATAGTTTTGATTATTTTGATACTGTTACATCTACTATTATTGTTGTAGGTTGTGCATGTTTTTACACAGATGATAAATTACAAAATAAAAAAGGTGGATTGTAATGAAAAAATTACTGTTTTTATGCAGAACTCCAATACATGTATTACGAACTATACAGCTTAAATTTGAGTTGTATGAGCATTCCTCTGTTGACATCTGTATTTTTGATTCATTCAAAGGAAGTGATAAAATAATAGAGAGAATTAACAATAAGTCTATTTTTGATTATGTACTTTATGTTAGTGATTCGGATTATATGTATGACGGCAAGTTTTCTGACTTGGTATCATATATTAAAAAATCAAACTATAAAAAATTTCTGAAATCAAATATATATGATGAACTATTTACTTATGATATTTTTGGCCAATTTAATGAAATAGCATACAATGTATTGAGAAAGAATAATTCAAATTTAGTATATAATATGATGGAAGATGGTCCCACATTATATTATGTAGAGAGAATAGACTCAAAAACTAAGAAATATTTGTATACATTATTTGGATTGAAGAATAGCCTAGATTATATTGATAACTGGTGGTTTAGCCGACCGGATTTAATGACTGTATTTGGTAATGGAATAAAAAAAAGTATTCCAAAAGTTGATAAGAATAATCTAGACATGATAAAGTACATGAATTATGTTTTTGATTATAAAGATTCCGAGGATATAAGAAATGCGGATATAATGTTTATGGAAGAATGTTTTTGTAATGATGGATTATTGAAAGATAGTAAGGATCTTAGAATCTTCAAGGGGATAAAATCTGCAATTGAAAATGTCGATTGTGTAGTTAAAATTCATCCAAGGTCTGTGGATAATAGATTTGATGGTGATTTTAAAGTTTTACCAAACGATGGAATTCCATGGGAGTTGTTTGCGCTTAATATGGATGTATCAAAAAAAATAATGGTGTCTATAGCGTGTACTACCATGATTTCTTCAAGCATGTTGTTTGGCGAAGAATCATTCTCTCTAATGTTATACCCAATGTTTATAAACGATATAATAGATTTGAGAAAGAAGACTCCTTATTTTAATGGTGATAGAGTTGAAAAATTATTAGAACAAACTAAAGTATATAAAAATCCTGAAAGGATTCAGGTTGCTGAAAGTACTGATGAGGCAATAGAAATTATAAAGAAGTGGATTGAAATTATTAAAAATAATAATGGGTGATTTAGTGAATAGTAGAATAAAGACATTTATAAAGAGATTATTTCCAGAAAAATGCATTTATTATTACAGAGTTATGCAAGTTATGCCCCAATATTTAAGAACGGTGATTAAATTAAAACATTATACAAATGATAAAATAATAATATGCAGCGATGATGAAACAATAAGCTTAATTACTAATCAAAGATACTCATTGTGTCGTTTTGGTGATGGAGAGTTTCAATGGATGCTAGATGAAGGGAAGCAATATTTTCAAGATCAATCCGATGGCCTTAAAATGAGACTTCAAGAAGTATTTTCATCTGAAGTAGAAAACCTGTTAATCGGAATACCAAAAGGTGTATTCGACAGTAGTAATTGTAATCTACAGGCAAAAATGTATTGGGAGATAATAAACCGTTCTCATATGCAGTGTATAATGAAAATGGCAGGTAATAATCACAAATTTGCTGACGCAAGCATATCAAGACCGTATATAGATTATAAATCTCGTGAATATAGTAAAAGAAAATTTAAAGAGTTACAAAGAATTTGGAATAAAAGAGATTTGGTAATTGTTGAGGGCAGTGGTACAAAACTAGGAATAGGAAATGATTTGCTTGATAATGCTAATTCAATATCAAGAATAATATGCCCGCCTAAAAATGCATTTGCTCGTATTGATGAAATTGAGGATGCAATTATAAGGTGTGTGGATAAAAGGAATCAGTTAGTTTTAGTAGCTTTGGGCCCTACAGCTACTATAATAGCCTATGATATGTGTAAAGTTGGATATCAGGTTGTTGATATCGGTCATGTAGATGTTGAATATGTATGGTATTTAAGACGTGATTTATACAGGAAGCCTATTGAAGGTAAATCGGTTAATGAAAGTGGGAACATATCATTTTCTGACACTTATGATTGCGAGAAGAAATATATAGATTCAATACTTACAAAGATTCTATGACGTAATTTAGAAAGGAAATGTTATGAAAGAACTGGAATACCCATTTGATGGGAAGCGCATTATCGGAAAAAAATTGAAACTACGTAGATATCTATTGAAAGACGGAACAAAACGAATTAAAAAGAAGATTGTTATACTTGGGGGATCGACCACAAATGACATAAAACTTTGCATAGAATTGTTTTTGCTTAATCAGGGTATTGAGCCTGAGTTTTATGAATCGGATTATAACCAGTATTATCAAGAAGCAATGTTTCCGTCGGAGGAATTTGTGAACTTTGCCCCTGATATTATCTATATCTATACTTCAAACAGGAATATTAATTCATATCCCAATATGAGTGATACGGCAGAAGCAGTTGATCATCTGATAAAAACGGAGATTCAGAAATATTCATCAATGTGGGATAATTTGAATGCTATATTTCATTGTCCTATCATTCAGAACAACTTTGAGAAGCCTGTTTATCGGTTAATGGGTAATCAGGATGTTGCAAATATTCATGGTAAAGTTAACTTTATAAACCGTTTGAATCAAAAATTTGTAGAATATGCTCAGATACATGAGAACTTTTATATTTGTGATTTGGATTATATTTCTTCCGATTATGGGCTTTCTGCTTGGCATGACCTAAATTATTGGTATATGTACAAGTATGCGATGAGTTTACAGGCAATTCCGTATTTGTCATTCAATGTCGCAAATATAATTAAGTCTATTTTTGGCAAAAACAAGAAGGGCTTTGTGCTTGATTTGGATAATACGCTTTGGGGAGGGGTCGTCGGGGACGATGGTGCTGATAATATTGAAATTGGACCAGAGGAGGCGGTAGGTCAGGCATATTTGGAGTTTCAACAGTATTTGAAAGAACATAAGCAACTGGGCGTTATTCTTAATGTAGATTCCAAAAATGAGGCAGAGAACGCTATAGCTGGACTTAATCATCCGGATGGTGTGTTAAAGCCTGATGATATGATTGTCATTAAGGCAAATTGGGAGCCGAAAGATAGGAATTTTCAGACAATTGCTAATGAACTGACTCTCTTGCCTGAAAGCCTTGTTTTTGTAGATGATAATCCTGCTGAAAGGCATATAGTGTCAGAACAATTTTTTGGTGTTGCCGTACCTGATATTGGGTCTGTGCAGGACTATATCAAAGTATTAGATCGATCTGGTTTTTTTGAAACAACGGTTATTTCTAGTGAGGATGCTAAAAGAAATGATATGTATAGGCAAAATGCCGAGAGAGAACAACAAAAAGCTAAGTTTAAGAATTACACAGATTATCTCCTAAGTCTTAATATGAAAGGAACTATCAAACCTTTTGAGCCGGTGCTTATGGGTAGAATATCACAGCTTTCCAATAAGAGTAATCAGTTCAATCTTACGACACGGCGTTACACACAAGAAGAGATAGAGACTGTGGCTGCCGATAATGCTTATATTGACCTTTATGGAAGGCTTGAGGATCAATTTGGAGATAATGGTGTTGTCAGTGTAGTGATTGGTCATCAGAATGGGAGAGTAGTAAATATAGACTTATGGATAATGTCATGCCGTGTTCTTAAGCGTGACATGGAATATGCCATGATGGATGAGTTTGTAAGAACATGCAAGCTACGTCAAGTGGATAAGATAATTGGTCATTATTATCCGACTTCAAAAAACGCAATGGTTAAGGATTTTTTTGGCTTGCACGGTTTTAGGAAGATATCCGAGGATAATGAGGGAAATACAGTATGGGAATTAAATGTAATCGATTATAGGTTTCAAAATCACGTAATTGTTGTAAATGAAGAACTGATGGATGATTGAGTATATATTTAGTATCAGAAGATGCTAATACATTATTTGGCACAATTATTCAATAACTGCCAGAATGGATTTTATATGAAAGGAAGTATTATAATATGACAAGGAAAGAAGTTTTTGAAAAACTCAACGAGGTTTATCGTGATGTTTTTGACAATGCAGACATAATAGTAGGTGATTCAACAACCGCTTCAGATATTGATGGATGGGATAGCCTTATGCATATTACTCTTATTTCAGAGGTAGAAGATGCATTTGGCGTTCATTTCGAGATGAAGGATGTAACTAAGATGCAGAATGTGGGTGAGATGGTGAATAAGATTTTAGAGCTGATTTAGAGCTCCCCATAATTGGTATCAGAATATTTAATTTAAACACACATAAATAAATGGTAGTAATGGTCTGTTATAAAGCGCATATATAGTAACTCTACACATAAAAGTAGTAAAA
>JAFTFE010000168.1 GCA_017449765.1 Lachnospiraceae bacterium
ACGGTAGCAAATGCAAATGCAGGAGATAAGAGTTATACATTTAAGCTTGCCTTAAGCGGAAATGCAAAGGATAATTATAACCTTAAGACTACAAGCGTAACAGCAAAGGGTAAGATAAACAAGAAAGACGTAACCGTAACAAGTACTCTTGCACTTAAAGATAAGACCTACGACGGAACTAAGACAATGGCAGTAACAGGAACTGCTACAGCATCAGGACTTATAGCAAGTGACGGAACCAAGCTTACGGGAGCAGAAGCAAAGAGTGTAACGGTAGCAAATGCAAATGCAGGAGATAAGAGTTATACATTTAAGCTTGCCTTAAGCGGAAATGCAAAGGATAATTATAACCTTAAGACTACAAGCGTAACGGCAAAGGGTAAGATAAATCCTGTGGTTGAAGAAGTTAAGACCGTAGATATGCTCAGATTATATAATCCTAATACAGGTGAGCATTTCTTTACAGCAAGCGTTTCTGAGAAGAATAACCTTGTAAGCGCAGGTTGGAAGTATGAAGGTATCGGTTGGAAAGCACCGGCAACTTCAAATACTCCTGTATATCGTCTGTATGATAAGAATACAGGTGATCATCACTATACTACAAATGTAACTGAACGTGACAATCTGGTTAAGTTAGGTTGGAAGAATGAGGGCATAGGATGGTATTCAGATGATAATAAGTCTGTACCGCTTTACAGACAGTACAATCCAAATGCCACAACGGGAGCTCACAACTATACAACAAGTAAGGCAGAAAATGATCGACTTATTAGTCTTGGTTGGAAAGAAGAAGGTATAGGATGGTACGGTGTTAAGTAATTAAGCACCTAAATTAAATTTTTAAATGATGAAAGCCATAATCTTTTGGATTCGAGGGATTATGGCTTTTTTCTTTGGGAAATATATAAGATATTACTGAATAAAAAGTTGTCGTGTTTTTTGATATAATCGATATATTCATCATAATTTATATAGAATTTTTTGCCCCATGAAGATATCTCAAGATATATTGAGCTTTTTTTATGAATGTCATTTGGCGGTTCAATTGTTTCATATACTCCTGTCACACTTACATAGTGGTCTTTGGTTTGGGTAGCGCGAGTGAAGTTTATATCATCGCTATTTATTTGTGCAGTATAAAATGGGAGTTTTTCTTTTCTTCTGCGTATAAAAGCCGGACCTATAGACAGGATAACCGGTATATCATTTTCAATCATTTCGGTCACACGTTTAAGAATATTATGAGGCATGACACCCCATCTGACTATATATTTCGCTTTGAAATGTTTTTTATGCATGGAAAGGTATATACGCATATAAAAGCTAAGCAGGATTCCCGAAATGCCAAGAAACGGAAGTATATGAAAATAGCGGCGGTTCATATCCCGAACAGCCGCTATGTATTTTTCTTTTGACGGATTGCCTGCCTTATCCGATATGTGAAGCAGCACATCATTTGCAGCAATTAAACCACATCCATAGTTAGACAGAGTATTAGCTTTATCGGGATCTTCCCTTAACCATCTTTGATTGCCTCCAAATGAACCGTCTACAGATACATATTCTTTTTTTAAGGTTGTTTTTTTAAGTAATTTCATTCTATCATATCCTAAAGATGTAACACCACTGTCGGGCTTGTGCCTCAGTGACATTTCTTGCACGGCGTAAGTCCTCGGGTTTCTGCTTCCTCAAGTGTTATCTGATATGCTCCGCTTATACCGCCGCAATCACTCTTGGAGTGATATTTGCTTCCGCTTGCGGTTACCCATACCATCTCACCGCTTGAACTTTGTGAGTTTGAATTTGCGGCTGACTGATTGCCTGCCGAATCGGAGTCCACTGTCTGGGTAACGGCTACATTATCAGATGCTTTATCTTTGTTTGCATGATTGCTTACGAGTTTAACTATGCCCCATATACCGAGTACAATCAGGGCAAGTATTACAACTGCGGCAATAGCAAGTATTATACAGCCGGAATTATTGGCTGCACTCTGTGCTGCGTTTTCAACAGTCTCTCCTACGGATGAACTGCCCGAAGAGCTTCCTTTCTTTGATGAAGAACTCTTATTGCTTTTCTTTTTGCCACCGAAGGATTTCGAATACGAAAGTCCTGTACCCGGAAGTCCGACCGATGCAGTCTGCTTGCCTGAGGTGCTCATCGTATAGTGTGCGCCTTTCTTTCCGACAGTCACACTGGCGCTTTTTTTATTGACATTAACTTTTACACCGGGAGCTACCGATATACTTTTCCTGAATCTTAATCCCATAGTATTCCTCCGATTTTCTTAAAGTAAATATATAATACAGTATAAATTAAAAACCCTGTTTTGAAAAGTAAAATATTCATAATTTTACTTCATAAAAGTTTTCAGTATAACTTGCTAATTATAAAAATTTATAATATAATTAAATTTGTTTAAATATGATATTTTATGCGATAAATCATATAATGTATTAGGAGAGAATTGCCTATGTTATCCGGATTTGCGTCAGTCGGACTTTATGTGGCAGCAGCTATTGTGCTTGCCGGATTTGGCGGAGTGCTTTATATCAGACATAAGGTCAGAGCGTTTAATCAGAAGATGTTTGGAGTAAAGAAGATTCCTCTTGATGAAGCATTTGCAGGCTTTAGGGAAGGACTTGATGATACGGATATGAGTCCGAAATCCGTATCAGGCGTAACGAGTATGATGCTGCCTGCTATCATGAGGGATTTTCCGGAGTTTAATTATGAGGAGATGAAGGAGAAAGCAAAGAATGTTCTTCTTTCATTTCTGCAGGCTATAGATGAGAGACATTCTTCGGTTTTATCTGAAGGAACAAGTGATTTAAGGAGAACACTTACTGACAGGATAGAGAAAAATTCTGTCAATCGCCAGCATGAACATTATAAGAATGTTAAGATACACAGGATGGAGATTGCCAGGTATGACAAGCGTGCCGGAAGATGTACCATAAGATTCCAGGCAGCCGTTCAAAGCTATCATTATATAACTGACGAGGAAGACGAGTCCAAGATAAAAAAGGGCTCGAAGGACAGATTCGAGCAGTCCAAGTATGAGGTTGATATGATTTACATACAGGACAGGGATGTGGTTGAGAATTCCAATGTCGATGGCGTGTCGCTTACCTGTCCGCAGTGCGGTGCACCGATTACGATGCTCGGAGCAAGGAAATGTGTATACTGTGATACGCCGCTTATAGCTTTTAATATAAAAGCCTGGGAGTTCTCAAGATGTGAGCAGGTGGAGTAAGAGTGTAAAAGGTATCCCTGCAGCAGGATTGCAAGGGTACATTTCACATATAAATTAAAACATAATTTAATTAAGAAGAAGGGAGATACAAAATGGGATTAATTAAAGCATTAGTCGGCTCAGCAAGCAGTGTTATGGCGGACCAGTGGAAAGAGTTCTTCTACTGTGATTCATTACCTGATGATGTGTTGATGAGAAAAGGTCAGAAGAGAACTGACAAGGGGTCATCCAATGTTCATGGAAGAGATAACATTATCACAAACGGTTCTGTTATCGCTGTAAACGAAGGTCAATGTATGATAATTGTAGATCAGGGTAAGGTTGCGGAAATTTGTGCCGAGCCCGGTGAGTTTACATACAATTCATCAACTGAGCCAAGCTTATTTACCGGAAGTCTCGGTCAGAGTATTAAACAAACATTTGCTACAATGGGTAAGCGTTTTACATTTGGCGGTGATACCGGCAAGGATCAGAGAGTTTATTACTTCAACATCAAGGAAATCAAAGAGAAGCTTTTCGGAGCTCCACAGCCAATTCCTTTCAGAGTAGTAGACAGCAAGATTAATCTTGATATAGATACATCTGTAAGAGTAAGCGGTAAGTATTCTTATCATATTACTAACCCTATTCTTTTCTATACAAATGTATGTGCAAACGTTGCTGATGAATATAAGGCATCAGACGTTGAGGGTATGATGAAGAGTGAGCTTATAGATGCTCTTACTCCTTCATTTGCAGAGATTTCAAATCTTGAAATCAGACCTAACCAGATTTCAGCTCATAAGGATGAGATGGTTCAGATTCTTAACAATCAGCTCAGTGAGAAATGGGCTCAGTTAAGAGGTATTGAGATTGTATCCGTAGCATTTAACCCTATGACTTTACCGGAAGAGGATCAGCAGCTTATCAAAGAGGCTCAGAAGACAGGTATGCTTCAGAGTCAGACTATGGCAGCAGCTACTCTTGTCGGAGCACAGGCAGATGCTATGAAGGCAGCAGCTTCAAACGAAGGTGGAGCTATGATGGGCTTTATGGGACTTAACATGGCTCAGAATGCAGGCGGATTTAATCCACAGGCACTCTATGCAGGCGGACAACAGCAGCAGATGATGCAGCAACAGCAGATGCAGCAGCAACAGATGATGCAACAGCAGCAGATGCAGCAACAGCAGCAACCACAGCAATTTCAGCCTCAGCCTCAGCCAGGTTCACCGGCGGCAGCAGGTGATAGTTGGACTTGCGAGTGCGGTGCAGTTAATACCGCTAAGTTCTGTAGCGAATGTGGTAAGGCTAAGCCAATACCTGCACCTGCTTCAGCAGATGGATGGACTTGCGAATGCGGCTCTGTAAATAAGGGTAAATTCTGCCAGAATTGTGGTAAGCCAAAGCCGGCAGGAGCACCACTTTATAAGTGCGATAAGTGTGGATGGGAGCCTGATGATCCTAAGAATCCACCTAAGTTCTGTCCACAGTGTGGTGACCCGTTTGATGATAATGATATCCAGTAATATGATGTAAATTAATTTAGTAATTGTGAGGCACAGGCTGTCTCACAATTACTAAAATTTTATAAGGGAGAAATACTTATGGCAGGATTAATAGAATATGATTGTCCTTGTTGCGGAGGCAAGGTTCAATATGATGCTGCGTCACAGCAGTTTAAATGTCCATATTGCGAAACGGTATTTGATGCTGATGCATTAAAGGAAAGAGATGATGTGTTAAATCAGCCGGAAGAAAATATGGAATGGGGCAATAAGGCCGGTCAGGATTGGACTCCGGGTGAGACGGATAATATGCGTGTATATCTATGTAATGCATGTGGTGGTGAGATTATCGTTGATCAAAATGTCGGTGCGACCAAATGTCCTTATTGTGACAGTCCGGTAGTAATGGTAGGTCAGTTCAAGGGAGACTTAAAACCGGATTATGTTATTCCGTTTAAGAAAGACAAAGAGGCTGCAAAGGCTGCTTATTTTAATCATTTGAAGGGTAAGAAGCTTCTTCCTAAGATATTTAAGGATCAGAATCATATAGATGAGATAAAGGGAGTATATGTTCCTTTCTGGCTTTTTGATGCAGATGTTGATGCTGATATGAGCTTCAATGCTACCAAAACTAAAAGTTGGAGCGACAGCAGTTACAATTATACAAAGACTGAACACTATCTGGTAAGAAGACGTGCGGATTTGTCTTTCAGACGTGTGCCGGTAGACGGTTCATCCCAAATGGAGGATACTCTTATGGAGTCTATTGAGCCGTTTGATTTTAATGAGGCGGTTAGTTTTCAGAGTGCATATCTTTCAGGATTTTTGGCAGATAAATATGATGTTACATCTGAGCAGAGTATAACAAGGGCAAATCAGAGAATTAAGCAGAGTGCCGAGGATGTCATGCGAGAGTCTGTAACCGGTTACTCTTCAGTAACGGCTGCCAGCAATAATGTACGTA
The DNA here is from genome assembly GCA_017449765.1 of Lachnospiraceae bacterium. Lineage (GTDB taxonomy): Bacteria > Bacillota > Clostridia > Lachnospirales > Lachnospiraceae > Coprococcus_C. The sequence continues at coordinate 5,708 of JAFTFE010000168.1, forward strand.
TAAAGGAAGGTATTACCAAGTACGCCTTATATCCTGTATGGCTTCTTAATACTACCTGGAACGGTGAGCATTATTATTTTGCCATGAACGGACAGACAGGTAAGCTGGTTGGTGATCTGCCATGTGACAAGGGTGCGTATAAGCGTGGACTTTTAGCGTGGACAGCGATTCTCGGTGCAATTATAACCTGTATATCGCTGATTATAATATAAGGAGGTAGAAGAATGAAGAAGAAAATATTAGCTTTACTTACATTGGTTTTAATGTTATTTATCTTTGTTCCTTATGTGCCTTCTTATGCAGACAGCAGTAACGGAACTCCAAGAGTAACTGATGATGCAGACCTGCTGACAGACAGTGAGGAAAGACAGCTTGAGGATAAGCTTGCTAAAATCAGTGAAAAGTATAAATGTGATGTAATTGTTATTACGGTTGAGTCAATAGGATATACTGATCCCAATAAATATGCAAATGATTTCTTTGTTTCAAATGGCTTCGGTATTGGTAAGACTAACAGCGGTGTAAGTCTTCTTCTTAGTATGGAAGGCAGAGACTGGGCGGTAACCGCACATAGTAAGAGTGCTAAAAAAGGCGCACAGAAGATTTTCCCTTACACCAAGACGGATGCCATAGGGGAAGCTATATTAAGTGATTTGTCAGCCGGGAATTACTATAATGCGTTTGATAAATACGCAAGTCAGGTTGAGAAATATCTTAACCAATATAAGATGAAGAGAATTGCAGCTATACCTATATCATTTGTAATAGGTTTTGTAATTTCACTCATTATAATGAGTAGTCAAAAGGCGACTCTCAAGAGTGTACATACACAACCGGCAGCAAGAAGCTATCTGGTTAATGCGAATGTTACCGGAAATGATATGAGAAACGGTATAACCAATGGAGCCAACGGCAGTACGGCAGGTAAGGTTGCTGCCGGAGTTGCGGCGGGTATTCTCCTTAGTATTGCAACAGAGCAGTTCCTGTACAGTAATGTTAGCAAGACTCCAAAGCAGACCAGCAGCTCAGGCGGTGGTTCCATATCACACTCATCAGGTGGCGGTTATCACGGCTCTCACGGAAAGTTTTAATGCACTTAACAATATAAATAATACTGCAATATATGCTTATTGCGATAAATAAATGTGGTTTGAAAAAACAAGTCAAAATTGATTTTAACTTTGTTTTCTCAAGTTAAAAAGACTGATTTTGTGTGAAACAATCGAAAGACTTTGCAATTATTGACGAATAAATTTAATTTGGTAAAATAAGCACATAGTGTTGGTTGATTCGTCTCCCTAGTGCAAATTTTACGAATTACTATACACACATTCAGCATATGTCAAAAAGCGGAATCCGAAAGGGTTCCGTTTTTTTCTACAAACCATATGTATTTTAAGCAACAGGGGTGTGGTGGATATGGCTCTTGGGTATTGTAACTTATCTAATGTATGTCGCCTGTCATAAGGCTTCGGTGTCATATGAGTTTGCAAAGACCGCGCTCTCGCTCGGATAAAAACATAGGAGATACTAAAATCAAACGGATAGGAACATATAATTGCTTTTCGCAAAATATGTCCCTATCCCTTTTCTTTAAGTACTCATGTTTTTATACGGTTCTTTCGCAAACCCATAACCCCTACGCC
>JAFTFE010000169.1 GCA_017449765.1 Lachnospiraceae bacterium
ACTTCCCACAGGGACGTGTAACTGATCATAGAATCAATCTGACACTTTATAAATTGGATAAGATTATGGATGGAGATATACAGGAAATCATAGATGGCTGTATAGCGGCTGACCAGGCTGCCAAGCTTGCGAAGATGAATGAAGCCGTTGCATAAAAATGTAAAATCAGTCATAATTGTGTAATCTATATATGACAAAATAGATAAAATGTGTTATAATAATGCAGTAAGCTGTAAATTCGATTTTGCTTACTGCATTTTTGTTGCGTATGCACCGGAATTTGCAAATTGGGAGTGTTATTTATGATTGGTAATGAAAATAGCTCAGACAGAGCTAAGATTGATGATACAATATTAAATATTCTTAATGGCAATGTCAATGCCGTAGATGCAATTAATGAAGAAGTCGAGAATCAGAGACAGGCAAGTTTTTTTTCCTTTGATGATGATTATGTGGATGATACGGATTATGAAGCAGAGTATGAGGCTTCTCATGCAGATGAGTTAAGAGAATTTGCTGAAAAGCTTGAGAAAGAAAAGAAGGCATCTGAAAAAGAAACATATGACAGAAGTGAAGAATTCGGATTTGATAATCAGGAATCAAATTATGGTTCTCACAGAGAAGAATTCAAGGTGGAATTAGGTGCAAGAGAAGAATTCACAGGCTCTGATTATGAAGATGATTATAATACAGACGAAGAAGCTGAACAGCCGAGTCTCGGACTTAATATTGATTTTGGCAGTGGATTTAGAGATGATTTTGATGATGGAGAATCGGGATTCAAAATTTCTCTTGCTAAAGATAAAGATTCATCGGGCGGACGAAAACTTGGTGAACCTGAACCGGGAACCGGTGGAAGATTGGGTAAGCAGTTGTTAAATGCTTGGGATTATCGAACATTACCTAATAAAATGCTTGAACTTGTTAAGAACATGGGTAATATGAAACAGGAAGGTACAGGATATTTTGCAGACAGTGAGTCGGAGATGCTTACCGTACTTGCATATCTTAATTACGGAGAGACTACCGGTACAACGGAGTCTATGCGTGAGCAGATAGATGAAGCATGTAAGAATCTTGAAAATAGAGTTCTTCTTGAGCGTGATGATGCAGACAGATATAAGTAAGATGTTTTAAGCTGATTTTTTTGAAGTTGGGGCAGAAGACGGAACAAATGTTAAGATATTGTGCGAATTGTCAGAAAGAATATGATTTTAAAATAAAGAGCATGGAAGACCTTGATAATCTGATATGTCCCGAGTGTGGTGCTAAGATTGATAAGAGCAGCAGAAAGCCTGCAGAAACCGGAGCAAACAGTGCTGAGAAGGCAGTTACTAATGTTGTAGGCGGTTACTTTACTATAAAGTATTACATACATTTCGTACTTGCTCTTATTGGACTTATAGCCTTTTTTATCGGACATTTCAAATTGCTTTACGTTATGGCAGTATTATGTATGATAATATATCTTTTTCAGTTTTTATTCGGAGGAATAAGCTTTTTAAGCGGTCTGTTTTTCATACCGCTTGGTGCATTGATAGGTATTTTTGTACTTGGAAAGGTCTTTAGGGGAATATGCCTTGGTATAGTGGTAGTTTTTATCATTAGACATCTTATCAGGGGATTTAATTATTTTATTCTATCAAAGCTTATCAGAATGGGAAATAATAAATAATAAATAAATCAGAATTAGTTTATATTTATACTTTGGGAGGAAAAAATGGGGGATTATACAGCAGCATTAGAGAAGTTCTTATCATGTATGAATAAGTCTGATGACAGTTTGTCAGAAGAGGTAACAGAGGCATTAAGTGATGTCTGTGATGCCCTTAAGATAGGTCAGATAAAGATTACATTTTATAAAACTATAGCAGACGAGAAGAATAACGAAGGTAATTCGATGGTCTTATTTTATTCGGGAGATGTAGAGTCGAAGGGAAGTGTATCAAGGAGGTTTGTAAATAGTGTAGGAAATGTTGCCATATACAGTCTTTGGAGATTGATTGATACTAAGATGTGGGACGACGAGGAACTTTCAAGAGTCCTTCTTTTGGCAGAGACATTATATATATATAATGGAAGGACAAGACTCTTGAAAATCGCAGACAGACTTACATATTGGGATGAAGGTCTCGGTATGTGGAATATGAAGTATTTTATGCGTCACGTAGCGAGAGTTATCAATGAGAAGAAAATAGGTGATTATTTTGGAATATATTTTAATCTAAAAGGTTTTTCGGTCATTAACCAGCAGTTAGGAAGAGATATGGGAACAGAGGTTATGCGTAAATATATAAATGGCATAATCGAGATGGAAGAGGATGACGAGATGCTTTGCCGTATCGGTGGAGATAATTTCGTAGGTATCGCTAAGAAAAAACGTTTAGAGAAGACAGAAGCCTATTTGTCCGGTAAAGATGTTATGGTAGATGATAACTATAGTGTCAGTATATCTGCCGTGGCAGGTTTTTATGTAGTAAATAACGTAGATGACATCAAGTCTCCCGATGATTTGATGGATAGAATAAGTGCAGCCTTTCATATGGCAAGAAGAGGTGTATCTAATTTTGCATATTTTGATGAAAAGATAGTTCAGTATCAGATTCATACAAAGTGGGTAGAGGCTCAATTTCCTAATGCACTTAAGAATGAAGAATTTAAGGTTTTCTATCAGCCTAAGATCGGGCTTAAGGATACTAAGCTTGCGGGTGCTGAAGCATTGTGCAGATGGTTTCATGATGGTAATATAATATCACCTATGGAATTTATACCGGTACTTGAGCAGAGTATTAATATATGCAAGCTTGATTTTTATATGCTTGACCATGTATGCAAGGATATAAGAAGGTGGCTTGATGAGGGGAAAAATGTAGTCAGAGTATCGGTCAACCTGTCACGAAGACATTTGACGGATACGAATATCCTAAAAAAAATAGTGGATATAATTGACGGTAACAATGTACCACACGAATATATAGAGATTGAACTTACTGAGACCACGACAGATGTAGGTTTCAGGGATTTGAAGCTTTTGGTCAACGGTTTGCAGAGCCTCGGAATTTCTACGGCTGTGGATGATTTTGGAGTTGGATATTCCTCACTTAATCTCATAAGGGATATTCCTTGGAATGTTCTTAAATTAGATAAGAGCTTCCTACCGGACGAAAATGATCCAAAGGAAGAAGAGAAGTCAATAATGCTTAAATATGTTATTGCAATGGCTCAGTCACTTGGTTTGGAATGTATAGTAGAGGGAGTTGAGACTAAGGAGCATGTAGAGATGCTCAAGAAAAATTGCTGTTATTTAGCACAAGGATTTTATTTTGATAAACCTTTACCTAAAGAAGATTTTGAGAAGAAGATGTGATATAAGGCAGTTATGAAAAGCAGTCGATTATTCGTCTGCTTTTCTTTTTTTCCAGTATGGAGTTATATCTCTGCCTAATTCAGTAAGCATTTCCAAGTCGCCGGCTATGGTCGAACCGGATGTGGTAAGCATATTTCCTGTTATACTTGCACTTGCGCCTGAGGTAAAGGCTTCCCTGCCGTCATCTTCGATAAGTGAACGTCCGGCTGCCAGACGTATCTCGGAAGAAGGATTTATGTATCGGAATATAGCTATAGTTCGTAAAATGTCATCCTCACTAAGACTTTTATTTGACTCAAGAGGTGTTCCCGGTATTGCCATAAGCGAATTAATTGGTATGGATTTTATATTAAGTTCAGCGAGAGTAAATGCCATATCTATACGGTCTTCCCAGTTTTCACCCATTCCTATGATGCCTCCTGAGCATACATTTAGTCCTGCCGATTGAGCTCTTTTAATATTGGCAATTTTGTCGTCAAAGGAATGAGTCGTGCAAATATACGGAAAATATCTTCTTGAGGTCTCAATATTATTATGCACACTGGTTATGCCAACCTCGCGAAGACGCTTAAACTGTTCTTCTGTCAGAAAACCAAGCGATGTACAAAGGTCTAAGTTTAATTCCTTATTCATTCTGCTGTAGGTATGTAAAATGCGTTCAAAATCCTCATCAGACGGGTGATGTCCCGAACAGACGATTGCAAATCTGTCAACACCTTCAGCCTCGTTTGCTCTGGCAGCGGATATAATGGTTTCTTCATCAAGTAAATCGTAGACCTCGCAGGAGGTGTTGTGATGAGCGGATTGTGCACAGAACTTACAGTTTTCGCTGCATTTACCGCTTCGTCCGTTTATTATCGTACAAAGGTCAACCTTGTCACCTACAAGTGCCTTACGTATCATATCAGCTCCTTGCTTTAATTTTTCAAGGTCGGTTATTATAAATTCATTTATGAAATCGTCATTCTTATTAAGTCTTCTTCCGTCTATTATCTCTTTTGCAAGTTTAATTGCATCCATTATGGGCACTCCTTTATGTTAATTAATAGTTTCACAGCTTTTAATCTTTATGAACAAAAGAAATTATATATTTTAATGAAAAAAATGTCAACATATAATAAATAATCAGTTGACAATTCGCTTAAAAATATTTATTTTTATTTAAAAATACGGATTTTATAAATAATTATTTAATTATTTAAAGAATAAATTATTTACATAAATCACGATTTATATTAAAATGTCTTTATGTTTTTTATGAGGAGATGACATAATGAAAATTTTCAATACACTTACAAGACACAAGGATGAATTCAAACCTATAAATGAAGGCAAGGTAGGAATATATGTGTGCGGACCTACAGTATATGATTACATACACATAGGTAATGCCAGACCTATGATAGTATTTGATACATTAAGACGATATCTTGAGTATAAGGGATATGATGTCAACTATGTTTCTAATTTTACGGATGTTGATGACAAGATTATCAAGAAGGCGAATGAGGAAGGTGTTCCTGCTTCTGTTATATCTGAGAGATTCATAGCAGAATGCAAGAAGGATATGGAATCTCTTAATGTAAGAGAGGCTACTACACATCCGAAGGCAACCGAAGAAATAGATGACATGATTAAGATGATTGAGACACTTATTGCCAAGGATTATGCATATGAGGTAGACGGCACAGTGTATTTCAGGACCAGAAAATTCGAGGATTATGGCAAATTGTCCAAGAAGAATATAGACGACTTAAGAAGCGGCTTCAGGGATTTGAAGGTATCCGGTGAGGAAGAGAAGGAGGATACTCTTGATTTTGTGTTGTGGAAACCTAAGAAGGAGGGCGAACCTTTCTGGGAGTCACCTTGGGGCGAAGGCAGACCTGGCTGGCATTTGGAGTGTTCTGTTATGTCCAAAAAATATATCGGCGATGTAATAGATATTCATGCCGGCGGTGAGGACCTTATATTCCCGCATCACGAGAATGAGATTGCACAGAGTGAAGCGGCAAATGATGCTGAGTTTGCAAGGTATTGGATGCATAATGGATTTCTTAAGATTGATAATGAGAAGATGTCGAAGTCATTAGGCAATTTCTTTACCGTAAGAGAAATCGGCGAGAAGTATGATCTTCAGGTTATCAGATTCTTTATGCTCAGTGCTCATTACAGAAGTCCGCTTAATTTCTCTGATGACTTGGTTGAGTCAGCAAAGAATGCACTTGAGAGGATAAGAACAGCCACATCAAGACTTGAAGAGATTATTGAGAAAACTCAAAATGAATCCATATCAGAGGTTGAAAAGACAAGACTATCCGATATTGATGCATTTGTCAAAAAATACGATGACGCAATGGATGATGACCTTAATACAGCTGATGCTATATCTGTTATATTTGAAATTGTAAAATATGCAAATACTAATATAGATGATTCTTCAAGTAAGGAATTTGTCACGAAACTCCTGGATACGATAGTTACCTTGTGTGATGTGCTTGGTATAAAGGCTAAGACAGAAGCTGAGCTTTTAGATGATGAGATAGAGAAACTTATTGAAGAAAGACAGGCTGCAAGGAAGAATAAGGATTTTGCCAGAGCCGATGAGATAAGGAATTCGCTGCTTGAGCAGGGGATAATACTTGAGGACACAAGAGAAGGCGTAAGATGGAAGAGAGCTTAGATAATAACAAAATAACATTGCCTGCTCCTGATGCTGACGATATTGATGCATATCAGTATTCTCCGCTGACATTGGCTTACATAGGCGACAGCGTATTGGATCTTATGGTCAAGTCTTATTTTGTAGTAAATGTCAATAAGCAGACATATAAATATCACAAAGACGTGACTCATATAGTAAATGCAGTCAATCAGGCTGCATTTGTTGATTTAATTTTGCCTGAGCTTAGCGACGATGAGCTGGATATATTTAAGAGAGGCCGCAATGCGACTACTCATTCCAAGGCAAAAAATGCAACAATGGGTGAGTACAGAAAGGCTACAGGTCTTGAGGCTTTATTTGGATACTTGTATCTTAAAGGAAAAAATGATAAACTAAAATCCTATGTGGACAGAATGATAGAGACATATATCAACAGTTAGAATATACTAATAGAAAAATTATAAAGTGGTGAAATTATGGTATCATGGTTTAAGTATTATAAGGAACAGGTAAAGATAATAAGAGAGAGGGATCCGGCTATAAAGAATGATTTGGAGGTTCTTTTATATCCGTCTTTTAAAGTAATGTACAGTTATAGAAGGGCTCACAAGCATTATCTTAAGGGTCATTATTTTAGGGCAAGATATATTTCACAGAAAGCAGCAAGAAAGACCGGTATTGAAATTCATCCCGGTGCGACTATAGGAGAAGGGTTCTTCATAGATCATGGTACAGGTGTTATCATAGGTGAGACGACGATAATAGGTAACAATGTTACTCTGTATCAGGGTGTTACTCTGGGTGGTACGGGTAAAGAGACAGGAAAACGTCATCCTACGATATGTGATAATGTTATGATAAGTGCAGGAGCTAAGGTTATAGGTTCATTTACAATCGGAGAGAATTCCAAGATAGGTGCCGGTTCAGTTGTACTGTCAGAGGTTCCGCCTAATTCGACTGTAGTAGGTATACCGGGACGTGTTATAAAGCGTGAGGATGTAAGGCTTCCGCAGCTTGACCTCGACCAGACACATCTTCCTGACCCTGTATTAAACGATATTACTGTGCTTAAGAAGGAGAATGAAGAACTTAAGCGTGTATTTAAGAAGCTTATAGATAAGGTTGATAAAATTGAGAAGCAGGATAAAAATATATAATTATAATTTGTGAGGAAAACTATGTCTTATATGGATAATGACAGACAAGGTGAAAATAATGACCATGTAATAGTAGGCAGGAACTCCATACTTGAGGCAATACGAGCCGGAAAGACGATTGATAAGCTCTATGTTCAAGAGGGGCTTAAGGATGGTGTAATAAGCTCAATATTAAGGAGTGCTAAGAAAAATGACACGATAGTTAATTTTGTGTCTAAGGAAAAGCTTACTCAGATGTCTAAGGACACAAAGCATCAGGGCGTTATGGCTATATGTTCAGCCTATGAATATGCAGATATAGAGGATATATTTAAAAAAGCTGAAGATAAAGGTGAGCCGCCATTTGTATTTATACTTGATGAGATTGAGGATCCGCATAATCTTGGTGCTATTATAAGAACTGCAAACCTATGTGGTGCACATGGTGTGATTATTCCAAAGCGCCGTGCGGCAGGGCTTACACAGACAGTGGTTAAGGCATCTGCCGGAGCAATTAATTATACACCCGTTGCCAAGGTGACCAATCTTGCACAGACCATAGAGGAGTTAAAAACAAGAGGCATGTGGTTTGTCTGTGCCGATATGGATGGGGAGATTATGTATGATTGTAATCTGACCGGCTCAATCGGTCTTGTGATAGGAAATGAAGGCTCGGGAGTAGGCAGACTTGTCAGAGAAAAATGTGACTTCGTCGTATCGATTCCTATGATGGGTGATATAGATTCTCTTAATGCTTCAGTGGCGGCAGGAGTGCTCGCATATGAGGTGGTAAGACAGAGACTTGGAAGATAATTTATAAAAACCTGATTTTGCCTGGCGGATAAGATATACAAAGAAGATTAATATATTATAAGAGGTTTGAATGAGTATAGATTACGATACCTTATCAGATAATGAAATAATATCAAGAATTAACGAGAAGGATGATGATGCCATAGAGTTTATGATGCAGAAATACGGTAACATCGTAAAACGTGAGGTTAGAACCGTATATATAATCGGTGCTGAGACAGATGATCTCATGCAGGAGGGGATGATAGGTCTTTTTAAGGCTATAAGAGATTATGAAGCAGATAAGGGTACTGCATTTTCAACATTTGCAACATTATGCATACGCAGGCAGCTTCAGACTGCAATAAATAATTCAAACAGAAAAAAGCATATTCCTCTTAATTCATATATATCTATTTATTCAGAAAGCAGTGAGTACGGATATGAAATAGGAGAAAATATTGAATCAGGAGATTCAGAGGCAAATCCTGAGAATATGGTTATAGCCAAAGAACAAAAAAATGCAATAAAAAAACGTATAGAAAGCGAATTAAGTTCACTCGAAAAGAAAGTTTTGAAGTTATATCTTGATGGACTTTCTTATCAGGAAATTGCAGATAGACTTGACAAATCTGAAAAATCGGTGGATAATGCTTTACAGAGAATAAGAAAAAAACTAAGCGTCTAATTAAATAACAAGTAAGTAATAAGCTGCTATAGCTCAGTCGGTAGAGCGTCGCATTGGTAGTGCGGAGGTCACGGGTCCGATTCCCGTTAGCAGCTTTAGATTATGAGAAGGGCAATCTTCCTAAGCTAAGTAGAATCAAGGCTTTAGGAAGATTGCTTTTTTGTTGCCTGTGAAAAAGGGGCAGAAAAGGGGCATATTATAAAAATTTGACATTATTAAGCTGTGCCTCATCGTTTGCCTTGAGTTGATTAGTTATATGCAGATATATTTCTTTCGTGACTTTGCTCCCTGAATGCCCGAGCCTTCTTGATATGGCATCAATACTTACACTCTGTGCTGCAAGGATAGAAGCATGAGTATGTCTGAATATGTGTGGCGTAATTTTCTTCTGCAGATTAATTTTTTCAGCTGCTTTAGCAAGATAATGTCTGTAGGCGTCATAGTGGAGCGCATGACCGTCCTTATTACAAAAGAACAGTAAGCTTTTAATATTTTTCTCCATACGCATTTCACGCTCATATATTTTTATTCTTGTTATAAGTTCTTTAAGTTCCGGTTGTATATATACTTCTCTGTTGGATTCAATCGTCTTAGGTGTACCGATGGATTTAAAATTACAATTATATGTTTTATTAACTTTTATGTATTCGGGTCCTACATCACTTATATTAAGCGCCAGAGCCTCACCAATGCGTAATCCGGTTAAAGATAAGAAATATGTAAGGTAATAATAATTTGGCGTCGATTTGAGGCATTCGAGAAGCTCAGACAGCTCCTCAGGCTCAAGGTATTTGTCTTTTACTTTCTGATGTGCTGATATTTCATTATTTGCAGAAAGCTTAGTTATGATGGCATAATTGGTATGGAGATCGTTATTATAGCCCCAACGCAGCATAGATTTAAACCTTTTAACATATTCAACAGTCTTTTGCTTGCCGACGCTATACTTGGCAAAGCAGTCATTGACATATAGGGCGGTAAGGTTATTAACCAGGATATCAGGTCCAAGATATTTAAGCATCATTCCATTGGATATAGAATTTCTCCGGGCGGTACTTTGTTTTACTTCGGATGATTGATACTTACAATATCTGTCAAATAAATCTTTGAGAGTTATATCCTGATCATGATATACGCTTTGCTGCTTAGCCCCAATCTTCTTAAGCAGCTCTGCCTGAGCAAACTTTCTTGTGGCAGCAGTATTTTTATCCAGGGTTACAGATACTTTCTTCTGTTTGCCGGTTAAGTAATCATCATACCTCTCAACAAACTTGAATCTTCCGTTATCTAATTCTTCAATCCACATATATATCATCCTTTCTTAAAAAAGGGGTATAAAAATACCCCGGTTGTCAAACCAAGGTAAATCTGATATAATATGTTTGTTTGAGGCGATTATATCTAACCTTGGTTATTTATAGTTGCATTTCCGTCCTCTGTTGGTAGCAGAGGGCGGTTTAATTAGTTAAATGTGCCCTTTACAACGTCCCCACACTATCCGTGGAGTGACAACGTTTAGGGCTTTTAATATTGACATTTCGTTTGATGCAGCATATAATGTACTTAACAAGGCAGTCGAGCGGTGACTGATACTCACCCGTTCCGGCGAAGAATACAAACTATAAGAATAGTCGTCTTACTTTACCGGGCAGGACGGCTATTCTTATTTTCTTTAGTCAACTTTATGTAATCAACTATAAGCTTTAAAGCATTAAGTATGACCATTAGGGTTTCATAAATACTCATAAGCCTCAACCCCTTTCCGCAAGGCTCGGAACGGGTGAGGAAGCACGCCCTCGGCTGCCCAGTTAAGTATATTATTAAATTATCAAATATCGAAGTTGCGCCGGTGCAACTATATTAATAATTATTAAATGCATCAATTACATTCTGGTCTGTAGTTCCATTACTAAAGATAAGCACATATGGACCATTTATAGCTGGTACAGTCAGACCGCTTACAGCATTGGTATTGACGATTTCTTTATAAGTATCAGATGTTTCATCATATTCGTATACTTCAACATTGGAGTCAAGGTATTTAAAGCCTCCAATAGCACCAATATATGAATACATTGTTTCCGACTGTTCACCTGATACATATCCGCCATCTACAAGATATTTAGCGAGATCATCAAGAGACTTTTCCTTTTCTGCTTCAGTTGTTGCTTCTGTAGTTGTCATTTCAGTTGTTGCCTCTGTTGTTTCGGTTGTAGTAGTTTCTTTTTTGGTACCACATCCTACCATAAGGATAGTAGTGGCAAGTAAAAGTGTAAAAAGTTTCTTTTTCATCATAAAAATTCTCCTTTGTATTTATTTTATACTTATAAAAGTATAAAACTATACTAACATAGAATAATATAAATATAAAGTTGATTTTACAATTTGCGCCTTATCTCAACAACCTTTCCAATGATTTTAACAGGCTTCTGTTCTATATCCTCACTACTAAATATCATGGGGTAATACTCACTATTAATCGATATGAGTACTAATTTATCGGCATATATTTTTAATCTTTTACAAACGGCATCATCGCCATTTACCATAGCGATAACTATATCTCCGCTTTCAGCCTCCTCTTGTTGCCTTACAATCACAACATAATTATTTTTATATCAGGTTCCATCGAGTTACCTTTTATCTTAAGACCAAAGAAGTAGCCTGTATTTGCCAAATCTTCTGGTATTTCCTCGGTATCGATTATATATTCAATAGCATTGAGAGGTATTCCTGCTGCCACACGATCTAGAACATTAATTGATACGGCTTTTTGGGTTTTGAAGTTATTTTTTATTTTATGGGATAAATATCCTATAAAATGAAACTCTTTTTTATCATTTCAAGTAGATTTTTCCGAATTTTTTTAAAATAAAATAAAAAAATGCTTAATTTTACAATAATTTGTAAAAAAATGGTGCAATATACAATATTTCGTGGTATACTATGATGGATTAGGTATTATTTGAGTTTACATAATTTTTGTGGAGATTATTATGTCATTTATAAAAAGAAAAAAATCAATATACATACTATTAGTATTTTCATTAATAATCAATATTTTAGCTTTTTCTCAGACATGCTATAATATTTCTGCAGCATCAGTCGGAAAAATCAACGATGGCGTTACAGGTGTCAATTTCAGAGAAGCTCCTAACGGCGATATTGTGACAGACAGTGACGGCAACGGAATAAGACTTAACGAAGGACAGGAACTTACCATATTGGATACTACCAATTCTGCATGGTATAAGGTTTCTGTTATTTATAACGGAGAAAGATATACAGGCTATGTATCTTCGCAGTTTATTACAATTACGGGCGAGGTGGAAGATACAGGCTATGATGCAGATGAAGCTGTTGAGTTAACAGATGTAAATGATGACCTTAATGCCGCTTCGGATTTTGAAGCATCGCTTCAAGGATTTCCTGAAAGCTATAAAATACTTCTAAGAGATATTCATGATAAATATCCGCTATGGCAGTTTGTACCTGTACAAACCGGTATTGATTGGAATACATTAGTCGATAAAGAAGTTAACAAATCAGGTCAGATTAAAAATCTGATATATGGTGCAGGTTCTTCGCCTCATTATAATTGGCGTTCACTTAGTGTGGGGTATTCCCCTGCAACAAATACCTGGTATCCTTATGATGGTAAAACATGGTTTGCTGCATCGGATGAGATTGTGGAATATTATCTTGATCCGCGAACATATCTTTACGAAAATTTTATATTTGTATTTGAAAGTTTGTCTTATCAGGAAGGAATGCAAAATGAAATAGGAGTAGAGTCTATTTTATCAGGTTCATTTATGCATGATGCAGTTCCTGAAAATGAATCAAAAAAATATTCAGAGATAATTATGGAAGCTGCAAATCAAAGTGGTGTCAGTCCGTATCATATTGCTTCGAGAATCAAACAGGAAATGGGCAATACTCCGGGTGCTGCCGCATTGGGAACACACCCATCATATCCGGGAATATACAATTATTTTAATATAGGTGCGTTTGATACTCCTGACGGGTCCCCTGTTACAAAAGGGTTGGCATGGGCATCTGCCGAGGGAAGCTATGGCAGGCCATGGAATACAGTTTCAGCAAGCATAATCGGCGGTTCAGAGTATCTTGGAGAATCATATATAAAAAGAGGACAGGATACATTGTATACGCAGAAATTTAATGTTACATATGCGGGTAATCTCTTTAATCATCAGTATATGAGCAATATACAGGCACCGGCTTCTGAAAGTCAGATAAATTACAAAGCATATAAGGAAAATAATCTTCTTAATTCATCTATGGTGTTTAAGATTCCTGTGTACAAAAATATGCCTGAGACAGCATGTGTAAAACCTGCTGATTCGGGCAATCCTAACAATTGGTTAGGTTCACTTGACATAAGCGGTTATTCGATAACACCTACTTTTGCCGTAAATAATGTAACAGAGTATTCACTCATAGTTGATTCTTCGGTTTCATCGATTAATATTATGGCTTCACCTGTTGCTTCAACTTCAACAGTTTCCGGAGCCGGTAAAATTAATCTTGAGAAGGGAACGAATTATATAAAGATAAATGTTACTTCACAAACAGGTTTAACACGGACATATACACTTACTGTTGTAAGAGGAAAAGCATCGGACGGTTCAACTAATATTGATAATACAGATACTACTACTGAATCACCAAATAATGCTACTGAAACAGATAGTGATGTGACTAAGATAAACGGCGATATTAACGGAGACGGAAAAATAACTGTACTTGATATTGTTAAGATACAAAGAATCATTGTTGGTCTTGATGATTTGGATGACGCAATGACAAAAGCATGTGATCTTAATGGTGACGGTAAAGTTACTGTTCTAGATATAGTAAAGCTTCAGAGACATATAGTCGGAATCGAAAATATTAACTAAAATGCAGAATATTGAAATAATAGGAGGCAGGAGTATCTTATGAATAAGATCAAAAAATTTATAGCATTATTATTTGTTGCTATATTATGTTTGAATTATACAGCAATCGATTCGCATGCGGATGCATCGGTAAGTATTTCACTTTCAACAGGTTCAACAAGTATAGGTGGAAGTGTAAGTGTTACTGTCAATGTGGGTGGCTCGGATATATCGGCATATGATATTTATGTATCCTATGATTCAGGTGTTTTACAGTATAATTCCGGCAGTGGTTCAGCTCAGGTAAATGGTGGAGGAGGAACAGTAAGACTCGTTGGAACAGGAGCAGGTTCGACTACATTGTCATTTTCTGCAATTGGAAATGGAACGGTATATATATCAACCAGTGGTTCAGAAGTTTATGATATAAATTATAACCAGCTTCCGATAAGTCATGCCGGAGCATCCGTAACAGTTGCAACAGAACAGACTACAGAACAGACTACAGAACAGACTACAGAACAAACTACAGAGCAGACCACAGAACAGACTACTGAACAAACTACGGAGCAGACAACAGAACAAAATGATAGTCAGGATGATACAAATGAACCGACTACTACAGAAGAAGACACTCGTTCATCTAACTGTAATCTTAGAAGCCTGCAGATTTCGCCGGGTACACTTGAGCCTGCTTTTTCTCCATATACAACATATTATTTTGTACAGGTTGATGAGGATGTTACAAGCATGGTTGTAAGTGCGGTTGCAGAAGATGAAAATGCAACTACAGCTGTAAGAGGTGCGGGACTTATAGAACCGGGAGAAAACACAGTGTCTATTACAGTTACTGCTGAAAATGGTGCTGTAAAGGTATATACACTAAGTGTAGCCGCAGGAGAAGTGCTTGGAGATGCGAAAGCGGTTATAGACGGCATAGAATATTCATTTGTTCAGGACAGTAACGGGCTTGAATATCCGGAGGGATATTCCGAAATAATCACGACTTATAAGGATTGGGATGTGCTTGCATTTGAATCTCCGAACAAAAAGATAGTTCTTGTTTGTCTTGAGCCTGAGACTGAAAATGGTGAGGAAAGCAAATTAGAGTGGTTTATATATGACAAGGATAATGAAAGCTTTGTACCATACAGAGAATATTCATCCGAGTTTAACAGATATGTTATTATGGAGATACCTGAAGACATCGAAATCCCGGAAGGTTTTGAAAAGACAGATATAGATATTGGCGGTATAGGAGAAAGGGTTACTGCATATAAGTCTTCTCTGGTTGCAGATAATAATATGTACCTTGTGTATGCTGTCAATATAGCAGGTGATGAAGGATTTTATTGGTATGATTCCAAAGAAAAATCTTTTTTAAGATATGCTGAGGTAGAGCGTATTGTGGAGGAAGTTCCTGTTGCAACGGAAACCGTTGCGACAGTTGATGAGCAGCCGGAACCGGAGGAAATTCCTGTAGAGAATGAAGGTTTTTTCACAAAGAATAATCTTACTTATATTGCTATAGGGTTAGCAGTTCTTTCATTGCTTTTACTGATATTGGCTATAGTTCTCGGCGTGATTTTGGCAAAGAAAAATAAAAATGATGATAGTGATGAAGGAGCCGAAAATAATGAGTCAGAAGATAATGAGTCAGATAATAATGAAATAGTCTCAGATGAACAGGTTGAGCATGAAGAGGGAGAAAGTAATACTGCGAAGGAAGTATATTCTGAAGCTCCTAAGGAAGAAGAAAATCAGATAAGTATAATGAGTTTTAAGAAAACAGATGATGAGGAAATACCTGCTGAGTCTGACAATCTTGTGAGATTTAAGGAAGAGATTGAGGAAAAGACAGAAGAAGAAACAAATTCAGAAGCTGTGGTAAGTGATGAAAAAGAAGAACTAAATGATGCTAAATCTTATGATAATGATAATGATAATGATGATG
>JAFTFE010000170.1 GCA_017449765.1 Lachnospiraceae bacterium
ACGGAAAGAAGGTTATGCCTCTTATGACACATGAGGGTTCGGGACTTGGTTCATGCGAACGTGATTTAAAGAAGATATGCCAAGGTGCATCCTTTGGAAAGGGACTTGCTGTGCACGGCGCAGATGCAGGCAGATCCGAAAGCAGCGTAGCATCATGGGCTAAGTCACAGGTGTAAGCTGTAATAGCAGTAGCATATTATTTGTAGTATATACTGACTTTCAAGAGATTTATTTAAAAAATTTTGTATAAAGGAGGTTACAGGATGGAGAATAGCAAATTTTTTCCTGAAATTCATGGGAATTTCGGCTTTGGTTGTATGAGACTTCCGATGAAGAACGGAAAGGTCGACTATGATGAATTTATAAAAATGGCTGATGCCTTTGTCGATGCCGGATTTAATTATTTTGATACGGCTCACGGCTATCTCGGGGGACAGTCGGAGACAGCTATAGGAGATTGCATATCTAAAAGATACGACAGAAGCAAATTCCTACTTACCAATAAACTGACTGATCCGTATTTTCGTTCACAGGAGGACATAAGACCTTTCTTTGAAAATCAGCTTAAGTGGTGCCGGGTGGATTACTTTGATTTTTATCTGATGCATGCGCAGGATAAGAATAATTATCAGAAGTTTAAGCGCTGCAAGGCTTATGAAACCGCTTACAAATTTAAGGAAGAAGGTTTGATAAAGCATTTTGGAATCTCATTTCACGATAAGGCAGAGGTACTTGATATGATTCTTACCGAGCATCCCGAGGTGGAGATTGTACAGATTCAGTTTAATTATGTGGATTATGATGATGCTTCGGTTGAGGCTCGTAAGGTATATGAGGTGTGCGAGAAGCACAATAAACCTGTTATAGTTATGGAGCCTGTAAAGGGCGGAAGTCTTGTCAATCTTCCTGATGATGCAGATAAGATTTTGCGTGAGCTAAATGGTGGCAGCAATGCCAGCTATGCGATACGTTTTGCAGCAAGCTTCCCTAATATGGCTATGGTGCTTTCAGGCATGAGCAACATGGAGCAGATGCAGGATAACATCAGTGCCATGAAGGACTTTAAGCCGCTTGACGATAAGGAAATGGAAGCTGTACATAAGGTCTGCGATATATTTAAGTCACTTAACCTGATACCTTGTACCTCATGCCGTTATTGTATAGAGGAAAATGAGTGCCCGATGGGCATCCGCATACCGGATATGTTCTCTTCGTTAAATGCGCATGAGGCATTTCACAATTGGAATACCGGTTATTATTACAGCAATATCATAACCGGAAACGGACACGGAAAGGCATCGGAGTGTATCAAGTGCGGTAAATGCGAAAGGGTATGTCCGCAGCATCTTAAGATAAGAAAGCTGCTTGAAAATGTGGCAAGAACGTTCGAATAAAAAAGGTATTATGGAGGAAGATAAAATGAAATATGACAATAGAGAAGAATTTGAAAAGGTTGACGCCTTTGGTGTAGGTGCACCAAACAATGGCTTTGCACAGTATTTTGTAGGAAATTCATATCTAAATCCGCTCACGGATTTTGCTCATGGAGAGTTCCCGCTTTTTAATGTAACCTTTGAGCCGGGCTGCCGTAATAACTGGCACATACATCATGCAGATAAAGGCGGAGGTCAGATACTCATCTGTACTGCAGGCGAGGGCTGGTATCAGGAGGAAGGTAAAGAGGCAAAGGAATTACTTCCCGGAACAGTAATTGTAATCCCTGCAAATGTTAAGCATTGGCATGGTGCAAAGAAGGATACATGGTTTTCACATATTGCTATCGAAGTGCCGGGTGAAAATACAAGCACCGAGTGGTGTGAGGCGGTAGATGCCGATACCTACAATGCGTTATAGAAAGATAATTTAATTATGTGACAAGGTTCATGCACTGTGACACACTATGATAAATGCATCAAAAATTAAAATTTTGGTGCATTTTTTTGATGACAAAATTGAAAAACGGTGTATAATAAATATAAGAAAATGCGATTTTGAATAAAAATAGTTCAAAAGAAAATGCGATTTTGTATAAAATGATATTAATAAAAAAAGCGAATAAGAGGTAAATTATGTTTAAAAGAAAGATATATAGCAAACTTCTTAATTGGAAAAAAGAATCTAATGGAAAAACTGCACTTCTTGTCGAAGGAGCAAGAAGAATAGGAAAATCTACAGTTGTTGAAGAATTTGGAAAGAATGAATATCAGTCATATATTTTTATTGATTTTTCGGTTGCGTCAAAGTCGGTTATAGAGCTTTTTGATGATATGTCAGATTTAAATTATTTTTTTCTTCAGTTACAGCTTCAATATAAAACTGATTTACATGAGAGAAATTCACTTATAGTATTTGATGAGGTACAATTATGTCCAAAAGCCAGACAGGCCATTAAAACGCTTGTAAAGGATCACAGATATGATTATATAGAAACAGGTTCATTAATATCCATAAAAAAGAATGTAAAGGACATATTAATACCAAGTGAAGAAAGAAAAATCAGTATGTATCCTATGGATTATGAGGAATTTTTGTGGGCTTTAGGGGATGAAACAACTACTGAATTGATAAGACAGTGTTTTGAGAATTTAAAGCCGGTCGGAGATGCTGCACATAGAAAGCTACTAAGAGATTTCAGATTGTATATGCTTGTAGGTGGTATGCCTCAGGCTGTAAATGAGTACATTGAAACCAATAATTTCAGAAAGGTTGATGAAATAAAAAGAGATATACTTAATCTATACAAGGACGATTTTGCTAAAATTGATTCAACAGGAAAGCTGTCTGTTTTATTTGATGCGATACCGGCACAGCTAAATAAAAATGCTTCGAGATATCAAGTTTCCGGTGTTTTGGCTGGAGAAAGCAGGGCATCATCTATATTAGAACTAATTGCTGAAATGAAAGACTCAAAAACGGTCAATATTTCATATCATGCAAATGATCCTAATGCAGGATTATCAAGTAATCTTGATTTGAGCAAATTTAAAATGTTCATATGTGATACAGGTTTATTTGTAACGGATATGTTTAAGGATAAGGATTTTACTGAAAATGTTATATATGAAAAGCTACTTAATGATAAGTTATCCGGAAATCTTGGATATCTTTATGAGAATATAATTGCTCAGACACTTGTCGCAAATGGAAATGAATTGTTCTATCACACAATATTAAATAATGAGACAAGACATAATTATGAAATAGATTTTTTGTTATCAAGGAAAAATAAAATATGCCCTATCGAAGTTAAGTCGTCAAGCTATAAAGCACATAAATCGCTTGATGTATTTACAAAAAAATTTTCTGATAGAATTTTAGACAGATACCTGATATATACAAAGGACATATGCAAAGAATCAGATTTAATATGTATACCTGTATATATGGCACAGTTTCTATAATATATAAAATTAAAATAAACCAACCTTTTGACGGCTTACAAGAATCTTAATATGCTGCAAAATCCCAACAGTTTTTTTAACTGGCTTATGCAGATAGCTGCGAACAAGTGTAGAAATTTTATTAAGGCTAACAGACCTGTTCCTGTAGAGGATGAAACGCTTGAAGGCTTTATGGCGGAGGATAACGAGTTCTTTCTTCCGGAGGAGTATGTGACGGATATGGAGCGCAGGCAGATAGTGATGAGTATAATGCAGAATTATCTGTCAGATGTGCAGTATCAGACCGTACTTATGTATTATTTCAACAATATGACTATACCTGAGATTGCCGCTGCTATGGAGTGCCCTGAGGGAACGGTCAAATACAGGTTAAGTGTTGCACGCGGTAAGATTAAGGCAGGAGTAATGCAGTATGAGCAGATAAATGATACCAGGCTTTATTCATTTGCGGGTGTACCGCTTCTGGCACTTTTGCTTGCAGAGGAAGCGAAGGGGTATTATGTACCGCAGGCTGCGGCAGGGATAGTGAGTGCCATATATGGGGCAGCAGGTGTCGGAGTTGCAGGTGCTATATCAGATGGAGCCGGAGCACAAATGACGGGTGGCGCTGCTATGGGATTTTCAGGAGAGGCTGCAGCCGGGAAAACTGGAGGAATATTTGCAAGTTTAGGTGCGAAGATTGCTATAGGAGTGGCAGTTGTAGCGGTTATTGGCGGTATTGTGGCAGCAGTTATCATTAATCATAAAAATGATGATAAGGATAAGACTTCGACAGATACGCAATACGCTTTGGAGGATGATAACGGTAATTCTGATTCTTACGATGATGCAGGTAACGGAAACTCAGACACTGATTATGCAGGCGGAATTATTACAAAGGATAACAAGGCAGCCTATACAGAGGATATGCGCGGATACATTGATGATAATGGTAACTATGTAAATGATTATTTCGGATTTACTACTTATTATGCCGGGCAGGGATGGGATTTAGAGCTTTATGAGGATTATTATTTTAGGTCATTTGGTGTAGAAAAAGCATTTGTGGATGCAATGGAGAGTGAGGCTCCGCAGGCTCTCTGGGCCCAGCATTGGGATGACGGAGCCATGGATAGAGGAGATGCGTATTATAACTGTTATGATTTACTTCATAATATGGATGAAGTTGAAGCCACAGATGAATGGTATAAGGAGTATATGCTTAATCAGTTAAGTAGTTTCCGGGAGGCACATTCCGACTGTAAATACAGTCTTTACAGTGCTTTAATTGACGGAACTCCATGCTACTATATTGAACTGGAATCCCATGTAGAGCCGGCGCAGGGCGAGATATTGTATGGCGCACCGCATCATCAAGCACTTGTTTATGTGTTCAAGGATAATATGTATATGAAAATCTCCATATATCCTTCTTATTGCCCGTATAACTATGAGGAGGTTTTTGCGAATCAGCTGAAGATTTTCAACATGTCTGACTTTGTACCGATTGATATCGATGATATAGAAAAGCAGAATGAAGCCGATAAGCTTACAGGCTCGAATGTACAGTCAGATGCGTCGGCCGATAATGAAGATCAGACGGGTACGGATTTATATTATGATATGATAGGATATCTTACAGATGACGGAATATATAAGAATGATTATTATGGTATAGAGGTTAAGCTTGAAAACGGAATATGGGATATGAAAGATTGGCATATGAATTTTGCTGATGGATATACTCCGACGGATTCAGATTTTGAAGCTGCTTTTACACGTGGTATGCCTATACTTATGAGTGGTTCATATGGACAGGGAACTGATTATGATTATGGGGAGATAAATGCGTATATCACAGATTTATCTAAAGAGCCTTTGTATGAGGGTGAAGATATTACAAGTGATGAGCTTCATGAGAAGGATTTTAGAATGTATGTAGACAGACGTATCGCAGATACAGATTCCTCTTATATAGGTTATTGGATGGATGGAAGAAGCGTACTTTATATAGGAACAATATCCTGTGGAAATATGTCGGGCTGGTATTATATTAATGAATTTGGATTTGATAATTCTGATAAGCGTATGAGAAATGAGGCTGTAATCTTATATAAGGATAATATAAAAATTCAGATAGACATTTTGCCAAGCAGCAATTCTCCGGCAGCAGATACACAGATTTTCTATGACAGACTTACTACTATGGAGAACAGAATTAATTTTACTGACAGGGTTGAGACTGAAGTTATAGATTCACGTACAGAGGAATAAAAATGTGATATGCTATTGATTCACCGGTGTTGTTTTTATTGATATTTAACTATCTTTGTGTTAGAGTTTAGAAAAGAGTTAATACTGATTTATATGGGTATTGTATATTTGTTCAGATGTGTAAAAACGAGGTGATTGTAATATGTCAGATATGATGCGTAAATTACCGATAGGTATACAGGATTTCGAATCAATAATAAAGGGAGATTTTATATATGTTGATAAAACAAGATATATATATAATTTGGTGCATATGGGAAAACCCTATTTTTTAAGCCGCCCGAGACGTTTCGGAAAGAGCCTTTTGCTGTCAACTATTCGCGCTTATTGGGAAGGAAAAAAGGAACTGTTCAAAGGGCTTGATATAGAAGAATTAGAGAAAGATAACCCTGATGCATGGCAGGAATATCCGGTTTTTTATTTTGACTTTAATAAGAAGGATTTTCAACGTGAATCAGCTTTAGAAGAGGTTTTAAATGCACATCTGGTTGACTGGGAAAAGAAATATGACTTGATATCTGAAGATATACCGATAGAGGAAAGGTTTCAGAACCTTATCAAAACCGCCTACGAAAGAACCGGTAAAAGAGTGGTTATACTTGTTGATGAATATGACAAGCCTCTGCTTGAAGTGATAACGGATAATGACCTTGAAGAGCATAATAAGTCTGTTTTCAAAGGTTTCTTTTCTACGCTTAAAAGCTATGACAGATATATTGAATTTGAGTTTTTAACAGGTGTTACCAAGTTTAGTAAGGTCAGTATATTCAGTGATTTGAACCATTTAAGAGATATATCGCTATCGGAGGAGTACGCAGATATATGCGGTATAACTGAAGCAGAGTTAAAGAATGCATTTATGCCTGAAGTAGAGGCTATGGCTGCCAAGCAAAAG
>JAFTFE010000171.1 GCA_017449765.1 Lachnospiraceae bacterium
GTTTTTCATTAGATGAAAAATATATAAAAAGAAGTGGAGTTAATTATATTAAATATTGTGAATATGAAGTATATGAAAATATAGATGAGTTTTTTTCAAAAAATAAAGGTACTTATTATTTTTTAACTAGATATGGTCATAAACCACATACATCATTTGATTATTCTAATAAAGAAGAAAATATTTATTTTTTCTTTGGAAAGGAATCAACAGGAATTCCTACAAATATTTTAAAACCATACATAGATAAGTGCATGAGAATTCCTATGACAGATAAATATAGAGCATTAAATGTATCTAATGCTGTTGCTATAATGATATATGAAGCATTAAGACAACAAGATTATTTAGATCTTTTAAGAGATGAACCTCATAAATCTAGTAACTTTATTGAAGAAAGTGGTGATTAAATTGAAATGTAAACACTGTGGTCATGCCCTTTCTAATAATTCACCAATTTGTCCTCATTGTGGTATGCTAATGAGTGAAGAACAATTAAAAAGAAGAAAAGAACTAAACGGTTATAATAATCCATATATGCAAAGATTAAATAAACTAAATGAAGAAAAATTAAAGTATAAAATTGAAGAAAATGAAGAACATATTAATATAGGGGCTATTATAGTAATTATAGCTATAGTACTAATAGTTATTTTAATAGCCATATTATTAAATGGGTGATAAAAATGAATGTAGCACTACTTTGTATTGAAATATTATCTATCTCAATAATACAATACTTATATTTCACCAAAATGCTGGCAATTTTTTGAAGAAACATCTTTGAATCTTCTCTTACCTCAGCTTTTCCTGAATCAAAAAGTATTGATCCATTCAAGTTAAGTTCCACATACTGAGCGTTATAATCAAGTATTATCTGATCATCTATGGTATACGACTCTGCCATCTGAACTATCTCTTCATACATTTCCTCAGATTGTTCCTCACCGCGTTTGTCGTATTCTTCTTTTAACTCCTCATCCGACAGCTGTCCGGACAGATTGCCGGCATCTGTAGCAGACGAAGAAATATTAT
This sequence comes from Lachnospiraceae bacterium, assembly GCA_017449765.1. Taxonomy (GTDB): domain Bacteria; phylum Bacillota; class Clostridia; order Lachnospirales; family Lachnospiraceae; genus Coprococcus_C. The sequence continues at coordinate 1,036 of JAFTFE010000171.1, forward strand.
CTCCCGAATTGCCCTCTATGGCTTTTCCCGCCTCGGTTAAGATGCTCATCACATCAGGAACCTGAGTAACGCCGCCCGACATCATATCTCCTGATAAAAGGGATACCTGACTGTCATTCATGATTGAAAATGATACATTATTAAACGAAGCGGCTATCTTCTGTATCTTACCCTCATCCATTGTAGAACTTGCAAAAAGCAACACGAAGAAACAAAGTAAGAGGTTCATAAGGTCACTAAATGTCGCCATCCACGCCGGTGAGCCTTCTTCTGCAGGTTGTTCTTTCTTCTTAGCCATTACTGTCCACCGCCTTCTTCACCAAATGAAGCTCTATCCTTAGGTGAAAGGAACGCCTTAAGCTTCTCTTCTATTACTCTCGGGTTCTCACCTGCCTGAATAGATAAAATACCCTCTATCATAACTTCTTTTAACTTAATCTCACTATCATTTAATTTTGCAAGCTTGCTTGATGCCGGTGCACAAACCCAGTTTGCAAGCACAGAACCATAAAGTGTTGTAATAAGAGCAACTGCCATATTAGGACCGATAGAATCCGGATCAGACAAGTCTTTAAGCATCAAGATAAGACCGATAAGTGTACCAATCATACCCCATGCCGGTCCCATAGACGCAACATCCTTCCAGAAGCCTATATTTTCCTGATGTCTTGAATCAACATTTATAATCTCAGCTTCAAGTATACTTCTTACAAGCTCCGGATCAGTACCATCGACTATAAGCATAATTCCTTTCTTCATAAACTCATCATCAAGAGAATTTGCCGATTCTTCAAGCGCTAAAAGTCCTTCACGTCTTGCAAGGTTGGAAAGCTCAATAATTGATTTGATGGTATCTGTCTCACTATTCTTAGGAGTTTTAAAAATCAGAAGATATGATTTCAATCCCGCAAGGAATCCCTTTAACGGATTCATCGCAAGAATAGTACCAAAAGCACCGCCAAATGTAATGTATACCGAAGGCATATCTATGAAGGTTTCAGTAAGAGCACTAAAACCGCCCATACCATTTATCATAAGGAACGCTGCCAATATTATACCGATAATTGATGCTAAATCCAACTTAAGCCACCTCAAAAACTAATATACATAAGCTAAATAGCCATATGTATCTTTCTCTTATAATTTATAACCAGGTTAACAACTTCATCGCTTGATTCCGCAACAATAAGTTTCTTTCCGCTGGTAAGTGTAATAACCGTATCAGGAGTTTCCTCAACCATCTCTATAAGTTCGGCATTAATAATAATTTTTGAACCCTTTAATCTGGTTACTTCTATCATTTTGTAAACTCCCATCTCAAAAAAACAAAGTAATACTACATAAGCAAACTTATACTGACTAATTATAGCACATATTGTATTTTATGTCTACAAAAAAAGTAAAAAAGGCACCGTCCAAAAGACAGTGCCTTATGTTTAATATTATCTCTTGAGATTTACTAATTCTTCAAGCATTGAATCTGAAGTTGTAATGATTCTTGAATTAGCCTGGAAACCTCTCTGAGTAGTTATCATATCGGTAAATTCTGCTGACAAATCTACATTTGACATTTCCAAAACACCCTGTGACATCTTGCCTCCGTTTTCATCAACAGCAGAACCTATTCCATCGAATGTACCCGAGTTCTGAGTTGTAGTATAAAGGCTTTCACCGATTGCTTCAAGTCCCATAGGGTTATCAAAATTAGCAACAGCTATCTGACCCATGAGTTTTGTCTCACCATTTGTATATGTACCGTATATCTTACCCGAGTTATCTATAGCAACATCGGTAAGCTTACCTGCAGCTCTTCCGCCGCCCTTTGCATCAAGACCGGTTCTAACCATCTTAGCTGTTGATTTTCCATCAGACTTATACATTGTAAGGTTTGAAAAATCAACACTAACTCCATCAGTCTTCACGCCATCTATAACGGATGTAAATACATCAGCCTTATCACCCTGAGGAGTTATGGCAAGGAGTGCCTCCTTATTTCCTGCTGAGCCGGCATATTCAAAAGTACCTGAATCAGCATCAAATTTTATCTGTATTGAATTGCCGCCGCCGATTGTAGCAGTATATCCGCCCTCAACCACATCTGTAGAAGGATCATCAGCACCTGTTATGGTTACATTGTTTGCATCCTTTACAGATACAAGTTCAAGATTGTAAAGCGATTTATCAGTCTGACTCGGATCCTGTGTCATCTTGAATTTTACGGTATAATCATAACCAAGATTGTCATATATGGAAACAGTTATTGTCTTGCCATCTGCAGAAGTAAGCTCAGTATCAGTTAAATCTACATTTCCTGTCATATGAGCTTTTGAAGTCATTTCAGGAGCAGAAACCTTATTAGCTTCTGACTCAGGATATAAAGCTGATACAGTATCTTTTCTTATTCTTGTAGGATCATCCGGGTCTACCTGCCAACCCATTACCTGATAACCATTACTTGTAGTAAGACATCCTACAGCATCTGTCTGGAACGCACCAACTTTGGTAAAGTAATTCTGTCCTCCTCTTGATACGATGAAAAAGCTTGAATCATTGAGCATCAAATCATAAGGGTTATTTGTACTCTGTGCTGCACCGGTTGTCATTGATGCCTGTATTGAAGCCATCTTTGTTCCAAGACCTATCTGAGTGGCATTTGTACCACCTGTTGACTCCTGTGCACCTGTAGCACTTGAAGTCTTTTGATATAATACATCTCTGAATAATACACTTGAAGACTTAAATCCTATTGTATTAACGTTTGCTATGTTGTTACCAATTACATCCATCTTTGTCTGGTGAGTCTTAAGACCTGCAACACCAGAATAAAGTGATCTCATCATAATGATTGCCCTCCTATTTTTTAATCCCTTCTGTCATTCCGGGATATCAAGAGCCTCCTTGTATTTTTAAATACTTCGGTCCGGCTGTCAAAAAGTTACTAAACTATTACTGCTCCATCAATATTGGTAAAGACATTACTATCTTCATTTTGTTCCAAAGCTGTGACAACTGTGTTGTTCTTAACATTTACTATAAACGCCAGATTATCCATCATAACCAGTGTGTCATTTATGCTTTTATCTCTTGCCCTCTCAACGCCCTCGTTAAGCCTTAGCTTCTGTGACGGAGAAAGCGTTATGTTTCTGCTTTCAAGTCTTTGATTAGCATGCTTTGAAAATTTCACATCATCACTTTCAGGATTTGTCTTTGCAGCAAATATTTCCTGAAATGATTCATGTTCGGTGGTATCTTCTGTATCAGCAGTCTTTGTATTATGAAGATATAAATCATTTACCTGCTCAATGGATATAAGTCTTGCATTTAATCCATCCATAATATCTCCACCTTCTTATTAACTATGCTTCAGCTGTCGTTGTATTTGCTCCTGCGTCGGAAGCTGCTTTTTCTGTAGTCTCAGCTGTCTTAGCTGCGTCATCATTCTCATGTTCCTTAAGATACAGATAGTAATCATAATCTACAACAGAATCCAAATCGCTTACCGGATAATAGTTGTCATTTATTGAAAGCATTACTTCGCCATTTTTAACTGTTGCATATTGAACAAGTCCGCTTACTACAGTTTCTTTACCTGCCGAATCTGTAGAATTCATAAGTACATACTTGCCAACCAAATCAAGTCCGCTGCTCTTGTCTATAGAACTGCTGATATTCATCGTTGCTTCAAGTGATGAATATTGTGCAAGCTGCGACATATACTCCGTATTATCGGTAGGGTTCATAGGATCCTGATATTTCATCTGGGTTACAAGCAGTTGCAAAAAAGCATCTTTATCAAGATCGTTTGATTTCTCGCTCTTTTTTGATGAGGCAGCTGTCTTTGATGCAGAAGCGATATCAGTTACCGCAGAATCAATTCCTATATTAGCCATATTATGTCTCCTTTCATTAATTTATTATATAGAATAGCTTACACTGCTACCCTGTGCTCTTAAAATCTCAGTTTCCAACGGTTCATCAGAAGAAGTCTCATCCGCCATACCGTTCGAATTAACGTGACCGTTTCTTGAGTTATTGTTATTTTGTTTATCTCCTTCTGCCATCCCCTGCTGTTCATCCTCAAAGAAACCGTAATTTGCTATGGTTACTTCCACCGCCTCAACCTTTAAATCCTGATTATTAAGTGTCTCTCTCAATGTAGCGATATTAGCTTCTATAGCATTTTTAGCAGCTTCTGTCTCAGCTACTATATGAGCTTCCATAACGCCATTTCTCGAACTTACCGTTATCTGAACTTTACCAAGGCTTTCAGGATTAAGTCTCATATCAAGTGTTGTAACATCATTTGATATATTGGCTTTGATTTCGTCGACAACCTGTCTTAATATGTCCGCCTGCTGTATATCCTCGGTAAATGCCTGTGTTCCTTCGACATCCTCCGCAACAACCTCATTTATGGCATTGCTAAGATTGTTGATTATACTTTCGCTCATTGTATCAAAGCTTTCAGATGAGCCGTCTTTTGATGTTTGATTATCAGCACCATTATTAACGGTTATTTTAACATCATCATTAATATTATCGGCATTTTGAGAAATATCTGAATAGTCTGTCGCTTTATAATCTGCTAATTCGATGTCTTCTTCATTTGATATTTCATCTACCTTTTCTATTATATCCTTTAATGATACCTGTACTTCATTTAGTACGTTACCCTCTGTATCAACAGGAATATACTTATTTTCAAGCGTTTCATTATTAAGAAAGTCCTCTGCTTCGATATCAAATGCTTCGAATTCCCGAATCATATCAGATACCGTTGAATCAATATCTTTTACAAGTGAAGCAATCTGTTCATTGATAAGTATATCTACCTCTGAAACATCCTGTATTTCAAATACTATTTCATTCACATTTTCGGTATTCAACAAATCTCCCGAACCTAATCCAAGAGATGACATAGCGTCATTTATATCATCATCGGTTACATCAAGTTTTTGTTCGATTATATTTTTTATATCGTTAATGAGATTAGCTAATTCTGCAGCAAATTCTGAAATAATATCATCAATCTTTTTATCTGTATCTTCCGTTTTATCGGGTAAGACAGAAGATATTTTAACAATATCATCTGTTTCATCAATAACCGGCATAAAAGGTGTATGAACATCTTCAGCCTGTACATCTTCAGCCTGTACATCTTCAGCCTGTACATCTTCAGCCTGAATACTTTCAACCTGCACACCTTCAATCAGATTTTCATTATAAGTATTGACAACAACGAAATCATCAATTTCCGCTTCATTGTCTGCACTCTCATCGGATATTATAACATCATTAGTGTTAACATCATCTTCATTCTTTATATTTTTATCAGATTCTGTATTGGCACTCTGATCAACATCATTTTTTGAGTTTTTTACGTTATCAGGTGTTTTTTTACCGCTGATATTTGATTCTGAATCATCATTAGTCTTTTTCTCTGAAGTCAGGGAAATTTTTTTGTCAGATTGGTTTTTATTTACATCATTTGCAGAAGTTATTGAATCTGTACTTTTATTAAAATTTCCACTTGTATCTTTGTTTAATTCATTTGAGGTCATATTTATTATACTTGAAAATGAATCCGATGCCTTTTCCTCGGATTTTGACTTTGAATTAGCTTTAGAAACATTAGAAACTATATCAACCGAGCTTATTCCTTTTGTCGAAATCACCATATATTCTCTCCTTTCATATTATTTCGTTATGGTAACAATTTCTTAGTCAGAGAAGCAGCAAATTCCGGATCCATCTCAGCTAAAATATCAGCTTTACCCTCAGCACTCATATTATTCATAATAAGTGCGACTGTATCAAGGTCATTTTTCATACTCTGTAAAATCTCGGCAGCATTTTTAGCTTTCATACTTTCATAGGTAACTGCCAAGTCTTTAATTTCCGAATCAACCTCTCTTGCCGAAATAAGCGATTCATAGATTTGTTCTGCCCTTTCAGGACTAATCTCATTGTACCACTCAATATATGTATCGGCATCAGGAGCAGAATCTCCATAGACTATTTCATTATAAAATTCATTTTTTTTGGCTTCAAAATCCTCCTGATCGGTCTGAATTAAGGTTAAACGGTCAACTTCTGCCTGAAGTTCGGCATTCTTATCATTAAGGGCAACTATTTCCGCATCCTTTGAATTTATACTTTCATCCATAATTTTTATCTGCTCCAGAGCCTCAGCCAAAGTATTATACGGATAATCACTTTCTTTGGCTACTTCTTCATCTGAAGCATCAGGAAGTATTTTATTTATAACAGGAACATCCTTTAATACAGGTCTTAGAACCTCGCTTCCGAAACCGCCAACATCACATTTTATCAGAAGTGCCATAACGGAAAGAAAGGTAGTGATCATCAGAACGGCAATCAATATGCCCACACCCTTCGAACTACCCTTTTCACCTCTATCCCTTTTATCCTTTGCCATATCCTATTCCTCCACATCAACGGCCTTACTGCCGAATTGATAACTTACAACCTCATCTGTTTCTTTATTTTCCTGAGCATTTAATTCGGTCAGGAACTCATCAAATTTTTTCTCTTTAAGCTTTTCATGCATTTTTCTTTCCTGCATGACCGTGTTAAGCTTTTGCCTGGCTTTTTCAAGATTCTTGCTCGCTTTTTTTACCTGTTCTTCCTGAGCATATATAAGGTCATCCATTACCTCCAATGCATTCTCACATTCCTGTATCTTAAGAAAATCCAGTTTTCCTGTCAGAGCTTCAAGATAAAGCTTATGATACTCCTCTTTTCTAAGGTTTAACTTGTCCAACTTTTCCTCCTCAAGAGTTAAGGCATGCCTTGCCTCGCCGTATTCCTGTTTTGCTGCTTCTTCGAGCTTCATCTTGATATCTAAAATATTCTGCATTCGATAAATAAATCTTGCCAAATAAAACACCTCAATTATTCAAATATGCCCGTAAGCATATTAATTTCATCATCAAACAAAAATTTGCTGTCAACATCCTGTCTCAAGAACTCATTAACCTTTCCTATCTTGCTTATAGCATAATCAATATCAGGATTTGAACCGGATCTGTATGCACCAATGTTAATCAGGTCTTCAGCATCATTATATGTTGCAAGAACATTTTTGAGACGCCCTGCCACATTTTTATGTTCCTTTGTTGCTATCGAACTCATACAACGTGATATGCTTGCCAATACATCTATGGCAGGGTAATGATTCTTATGTCCTAATTTACGCGATAAAACTATATGTCCATCCAGTATACCTCTGGCAGTATCGGTAATCGGTTCATTAAAATCATCACCGTCTACAAGTACGGTATAAAGTCCCGTTATCGACCCTTTATATGTATTTCCGGCACGTTCAAGAAGCTTCGGGAGTTCTGAATATACCGATGGCGGATAGCCTCTTGTTACAGGCGGTTCACCTGATGCAAGCCCGATTTCTCTCTGTGCCATGGAAAAACGTGTAAGTGAATCCATCATAAGAAGTACATCATGCCCATTATCTCTGAAATACTCAGCTATAGCTGTTGCAGTTTTTGCAGCTTTATTACGGATGAGAGCCGGCTTGTCAGATGTAGCAATAACAAGTACCGAACGCTTAAGACCTTCTTCGCCCAAGTCTCTTTCAATAAATTCTCCTACCTCCCTGCCACGCTCTCCAATCAGTGCAATGACATTTATATCAGCTTTCGTATTACGCGCAAACATTCCAAGCAGAGTACTTTTACCGACACCACTACCCGCAAAAATACCGATTCTCTGGCCCTTTCCTATGGTGAGGAGTCCATCAACAGCTTTAACCCCAAGAGGCAAAACCTCGGATATAAGTTTTCTTTCCAAAGGGTCAGGTGATGCACTGTCTATAGGATATTCGTCTACATAGCTGAATTCCGTACCATCCATGGGACGTCCGATACCATCCAAAACTTTACCCAAAAGCTCCGGACCAACCTTTACTTTGAGCATATCGCCGGTATTTTTTACAATGGCCCCAAGCCCGATACCATCAACAACATCATACGGCATAAGTAAAACTTTGTTATCCCTAAAGCCTACAACCTCTGCCATAACACTTACGCTTCCGTCCTTTGATATAACCTCACACAAGTCATTCAGCTTGCATGGAGGTCCGACAGACTCCATAGTCAGACCGACGATTTTGCTAACTTTGCCAAAATTCATAACGTAATCGCCATCTAACAGACTGTAATATTTTTGAATATCAAACGCTTTTCTCATATCATCAATTCCATTATATTTATTCTAAAAATCCCCGAACTTAATCGGGGAGTTATTAACTATGACAGCATTTTAAATGCGGTAATAAGATTCTGAATCTGTATATCCATTGAAAGATCTATAATTCCATTATCAGTTTCTATCGTGCATTGTCCTTTTTCAAGTTTAGGATCCGAGAATATATCTATAGTAATATTGGGATTTGCTGCCCCGACTATCCTTTCCTTATTATCTTCAACATAATAATAACTGTCTTCACATATTTTAATTGTATATTTCAGGCTTGCTTCGGCTTCATTAAGAGCATTATTAATCATATTGAACATTACCGGCTTGTAATCATCTAAAAGTATTCCTGTGATTTTCTCTATCATATCACAGGTAAAATTTACAAGCTTATGTTCCGCATCCGCAAGATACTCGTCATTTTCCTCTTCCAGCTTTGCTGCCATTTTCTCCTGTTCTTTTTTTACATCCGCAAGATACTCATCTGTACGCCTCTGACCTTCTAAGTTTCCTTCTTCAAGTCCCTGCTCAAAGCCCGCCTTATAAGCGTTCTCCTTTATTTCTTCTGCCTGCGCATGTGCAGATTCTATTATTCTATCCGCTTCTGCTTCGGCAGCTTCTTTTATCTTTTTAGCTTCGTCTAAAGCATCATTTAAGAAAGCCTGATTACCTATTGTGTCTGTTTTATCTTCACCCGAGTATTCTTCAGAAGTTTTCTCAGCATTTCCCGCCCCTTGATTCACAGGTGAAATAACCTTTGTATTTCCATCAACAATATAAGGAGTAGTATCTAAATTATTAAAATTAACAAATCCCGATTTGAACAGACTAGACAACTACCTCGTCACCTCCACCACGTGAGATAACAATTTCACCTGAATCCTCAAGCTTTCTGATAATATTAACAATCTTCTGCTGAGCATCTTCAACATCCTTAAGCTTGACAGGTCCCATGAATTCCATATCTTCTTTTATCATCGAAGCAAGACGTGATGAAAGGTTATCAAATATAACTTTCTGAACATCCTCATTGGCATTTTTAAGAGCGATAGCAAGCTCGTTATTATCAACCTCACGAAGAACTGTCTGTATTGCCCTGTTATCAAGGGTAAGAATATCTTCGAATACAAACATCTTCCTTCTGATTTCATCAGCAAGTTCAGGATCTTCAACTTCAAGAGTTTCCATAATATGCTTCTCTGTACTTCTATCAACAGTATTAAGAATACTAACGATAGAATCAACACCTCCGACAATGGTGTAATCCTGATTAACAAGAGATGCAAGTTTCTTTTCAAGCACAGCTTCTACCTCTTTTATCACATCCGGGCTTGTTCTGTCCATAGATGCTATTCTTTTGGCAACATCAGCCTGTTTCTCCGGTGGCAGTGCACTGACCACAGCCGCCGCCTGAGCTGACGGTAAATATGCAAGTATAAGAGCTATGGTCTGCGGATGCTCATCCTGTATAAAGCTTAGGAGCTGTGAAGCATCTGCTTTTCTTACGAATTCAAACGGTCTTACCTGAAGTGATGCTGTAAGCTTACCAATAACTTCCTTAGCCCTGTCAGCACCAAGAGCCTTATCAAGAAGGTCTTTAGCATAAGCGATACCGCCCTCGGCGATATACTGCTGTGCGAGACAAACTTCATAGAATTCATCCATAACCATATCTTTAACTTCTGCCGGAACACTCTTTGTATTGGCAATTTCCAAAGTAAGAGACTCTATCTCATCATCCTTTAAATGTTTGAATATCTGAGCAGATCTCTCAGGTCCGAGAGATATAAGAAGAACCGCAGCCTTCTGTACACCGGATATGTCATCTATTGATTTAACTGCCATTAGTTATCACTCCCATTCATCATTCAGCCAGTTTCTGAGAAGAAGCGCAACCGCTTCAGGATTCTCATCCACAAACTTCTCAATCTGAGTCTTAGCCGCTGAATTCTCACCGAATTCTATATCATCAAGTGTCTGATTTTCCTTAGTTGTAGCAAGCAGAGTTTCAACGGAAAGTTCCGGTTCAAGTTCAACAACTTCCTCTGCTCTCATACTTCTAAGAACAACAAACAATAATAAAATTCCAATTATTACCGCCAAAACAATCGACAGTATACTTTGTACCGGAACCTGACGTTCTTCTTTTGGATAAAAGATTGGTACTGTTCTTTCTATGACATAGATGTTTGCGGCTTTTATTCCTGTACCGGAAGCCAACAAATTAATTATTCCTTCCGGATTGGTTACCTCTATAGCTTCACTGTTCGCCTGTTTGAACTCATTAAAAGTCATTTCCTCAAGAAGTCCCTGTTCTTCAAGGTCCTCTTCGTAATATATCTGATACTTTGTAAGGTACATTGATATACTTGAGTTGGCAAGATTGACACTTCCCACAGGTTCAACGGTTTTTGTTCTTGTACTGCTTGTAGCATAAGTTTCCTTAACAAGATTAAGTGAAGACTCGGCATTCGCCTGATCTAACAGATTATAATCCGTTATTTCCTCACCGTTAGCATCGGTACCGACTACTCCGCCCGTGCCATCGACATTTTCAGCAAGATAATAATAATACGTCTCTTTAGGACCTGTATCATCCTCCTGATTTGAATAATATTCTATATTTTCCACTTCTTTATTACTTATGTTAATATCAAGATTAGAAGAAACCGAAACATCATCATATACACCGGAATTAACCATCAGATTCCACAACTTACTGTTGTAGTATTCTTCAACCTGCTGTTCAACCATAAGTGTAGAAGTAAGCACTGAAGCACTGTTTGCTCCTGAGAACAAAAGATTTCCCTGCTTATCTAAGATCGTAATATCATTTGTATCCGTATTTCCTACACAGGTTCTTGCATATTCGGCAATTCCCTGTACGTTTTCCGCCTTGAAATTACTATCAGTCGTAAGCATGATACTTACTGAAGCATTCTTCTCGGTATTATATATAGAACTGCTTGATTCCGGAAGGTTTATGGTTACTGACGCCTTAGACACACCTTCCATACTCTTTATGGCAGCTTCCATATCAGACTCAAGCTTAATTTTAGCTTTAAGCTTTCTCTCGGAATCCGTCGTACTGAAGCTATTATCCAAAAGCCACTCATTATCAACCCCTGATGAAGTTGCGCTTATTCCGTTTTGTCCAAGTATGAGCCTTGCCTGTGATATCTGATTTTCATCTACATCTATGCTTAGAGCATCATCCGATATTCTGTGAGTTATATTGTTTTCGGTAAGCAGTGTATCCGCCTCCGCAGTCTGGGCTGAATCCTCAAAAGTCGCCAGCCGCGTATATGTAGTTCTGTTCAGGATAGCAAAAAGAGCGACAAGGGTTATAATAACCGCTGCCACTACCGAGAAAAACAAAACCTTCTGTCTTCCTGTATATCTATTCCAAAATTCCACTATCCTTGCAGGCAATTGCCTGAACCATTCCCTCATATCTTAAGTGCCTCCAAAAGCATTACTATAATTGCATATTCATAAGCTCTTTGTATGCAGTTACAAAGGTATTTGTTACTTTAACCGTATATTGAAGAGATATGTTCGCCTTACGCTGTGCATTTGCAAGGTCATGAATACTGTCGGTATATCCGAGCGCAAAGCTTATTTCCTCAGCCTCAGCTTTCTTCTGGTACGAATCCGCTTCCTTATACATATCTACCGCAGCACTTAATATACTGTCAAAAGCATTGCTGCTGTTATCCGTAGACACTTTATGTCCGGAATATGTACTGTTAATATTAAAATCATTACCATATAATTCTACAGGTGTAATTGACATATTTTATCACTCCTAATCTATGTGACTCTGGTTAACCAAAAAGTTCCAATCCTTTCTCGGCTATGGTCTTGGATGAATTAAAAGCTGTAATGTTAGCCTCATAAGCACGGCTTGAATCTATAAGGTTAGTCATTTCAGTAACGGTATCCACATTAGGATATTCAACATATCCCGCGTCATTGGCATCAGGATTATCCGGTTCATAAACAAGTCTTAAATCCGACGGATCTTCCACTATTCGCGTAACCTTAACGCCATTAGGTTGATAATTTGTCATATATCCATTCAAAATATTGTCAAATGAAGTTGTTGCCTTCTCTGCAAAAACAACCGTTTTTCTTCTGTATGCCGTACCGTCCTGCGTCCGCGTCGTGCTTGCGTTGGCTATATTTTCTGAAATAATATCCATTCTAAGCTGCTGCGCAGTCATTCCGGTAGAAGATACATTCATCGCCGAAAAAACACTCATATCCTAAAACCTCCTAAAAGATATTGATTAAGAAGAACCCGAGAGCACTGTACTGTATCTTGAATATTCCTGCTCCATCTGTTCAATAAGCAGCTGATATCTGATTGTATTTTCTGCAAGATATGCTTCCTCAGTACTAATATCCACGTTGTTACCGTCCAATCTGTAAGACAGGTTAGAGTTATCGGTAAAAACCTGCGGATCTAAAACAGATAAATCCCTGTTCGTCGCCCTGACACTTGTATCAAGAGTTCTTCCACCTGCAAGCTCGGCCTGAAGAACCGTTTCAAAGTCAATATCCTTTCTCTTATAATTCGGAGTATCAACATTTGCGATATTATTTGATATCAATTCATTTCTCATATTAGCAGCATCTGCCGCTTTATCCAGTATATTGATATAGTTATAAATATCTGTATTAATCATATACTTACCTTCCTCCTGCAATTTAACAGGTAATGATAAAACAAAGAAAAGGATTTATGAGAACACTCACAAATCCTTTTGTATGACACTCTAAAAATCCATTTTTAAAGCTGTTACCATTGTAAAATATGGTATTTTGTGCCTGTCCACACTATATACTACCATATAATGTGTTTTTCATCAACACAAAATATCAAATTACGACAAAAAATTTTTTCCATTTATTATTTTGTCTGATTTTCAGTCTGCTTGCTGTCAGTCTGTGGCTTGGACCAGGACATAAAGTCACATTCAGGGTTATTGATACAGCCATAATATCTTCTACCCTTCCTCGTCTTCTTAATAACTATATCGGCATTACACTTAGGACACTTAATACCTGTTTTTTCAAAATATGGTTTTGTATTTCTGCACTCAGGAAAGCCCGGACATGCAAGAAATTTTCCATGCGGACCATATTTTATAACCATCATCCTGCCACACAGCTCACATTCCGTATCCGATACTTCATCATCAATCTTGATATTTTCAAGCTCCTTCTGTGCATTATCGACGGAAGTTTTTAAATCAGGATAAAAGTTTCTAACTACAACCTTCCATTGAACATTACCTGCCTCTATCTCATCAAGAAGCGACTCGATATTTGCAGTAAAATTAACATCTACAATCTCAGGAAAAGCCAGATTCATAATTTCATTTACAGCCTCTCCAAGTTCAGTAATATATAAATTTTTATTTTCCTTAACTATATATCTTCTGTTCAGAAGTGTAGTAATGGTTGGTGCATAAGTTGAAGGTCTGCCTATACCAAGCTCCTCCATCGTTTTAACCAACAAACTCTCCGTATAATGTGCAGGCGGTTGAGTAAAATGCTGCTTTTCCTCAAGGTTCGACACTTCAAGAACATCTTTTTCTTTTATTACATTTATTTTATTATTTCCTTTTTCCTCATCATCCGGCTTATATACAGACATAAAGCCTTCAAATTTGACCTTGGATGATGATGTTCTGAAAAGGTAATCACCTTTTTTTGTATCAGCCTTTAATGTTATAGTATTTGTCTCATATACTGCATCACTCATACGGCTTGCAAGAAAGCGGTTATAAATAAGCTGATATAATCTGAACTGTTCTCTTGAAAGCTGATCCTTAAGTAAAACAGGTGTAAGTGTTACATCTGTAGGTCTTATAGCTTCGTGTGCATCCTGTATCTTCTTATCCGATTTTTTATTTGATACGGTGCCAATATAATTTTCTCCGTATTTATCTTTAATAAATTCTCTTGCGTTATACTCAGCCTCATCTGATATTCTGGTAGAATCGGTTCTGAGATAAGTTATAAGTCCTATAGATCCACGTCCCTTTATATCAACACCCTCATATAACTGCTGCGCTATCCTCATAGTTTTGCTTGTGGAAAAATTAAGCTTTGTACCCGCATCCTGTTGTAATGTACTTGTAGTAAACGGAAGAGGTCTTTTCTTGATTTTCTCACTCTTTTTTATATTATCCACAAGCATATTTTTTCCTTTGACAGATTTAAGAACCTCATCAAGCTTATCTTTTTCCATCTTCTCATCTATATAATGAAAACTTACAGGTTTAAGATTCTTTCCCGGTATCACGTCAGCATTAAGGCTCCAATATTCCGACGGAACAAATGCGTTTATATCATTCTCCCTGTCACATACAAGTTTTAAAGCTGCTGACTGGACTCTGCCGGCACTTAATCCCCTTTTAATCTTTTCCCATAAAAGCGGACTTATGGAATATCCAACCATTCGGTCAAGCACACGTCTTGCCTGCTGTGCATCAACCAGATCCATATCTATCTTTCTTGCATGCTTAATAGAATCCTTTACTGCTGTTTTAGTAATCTCGTTAAATGTAATCCTCTTGTATTTTTTATTTTCAAGCTTAAGTGCCACGGATAAATGATAAGAAATTGCTTCTCCTTCTCGGTCAGGGTCGGTAGCAAGATAGACCTTATCAGCCTTTTTCACGGCATTTCTAAGTTCTGCCAAAAGATCTCCCTTACCTCTTATAGTGATATACTTGGGTTCATAATCATGTTCAAAATCAATACCCATATTACTTTTCGGCAAATCTCTCACATGACCGTTTGAAGCTATCACTTCATAGTTTGTCCCCAAAAATTTTTTAATCGTTTTCGCCTTAGCGGGCGACTCCACAATAACAAGATTTTTAGCCATCTTATAAGCTCCTTCTTCGCTTTAAACTCCCACAACTATACACCATTTCTTTTTTTGGTGCAAGTTAATTTTTGAATAATTAAAAAACTGCACATATTTATAAGTATAATTAACACTAAAAATATGTACAGTTTTATATATGTATCTTTTCTTTCTTATATTAACGATTTATTATAGATTTTTTTATAAATTCAATCATATAATCGTAAAACGCCTCCTCCGGAAGAGGTTTTGAAAAATAATATCCCTGTATAAGATTGGCGCCTGCACCTACAACAAGATCCAATTGCTCCTTAGTTTCCACACCCTCCTGAATAACGTTCATACCAAGTCTTCTGATGGTTTTAATTGTATCCGTAAGCATAATTGACGAACTTTCTCTTGTATCCGCATCCCAAAGCAAGCCCTTGTCGGATTTTATATTAAGAAAATCCATGCTCATAATATATGACAGATTGGAATATCCCGTACCATAATCATCTAATGAGAACTTAAAGCCCCACTCCTGCATTTCATTAATGGCAGAAATCATGGTATTGGATGTAGCAAGAGAGCCTGTCTCGGTAATCTCAAGATTAATCTGGTCAGAAGTTACACCGTAACGCTTCATTATCTCCAGGAAATGCTCTAAAGTGTTACCGACTAACAGTTGAAAAACACTTAGGTTTACTTCTATATATCTTAGGCCAAGTGCCCTTGTTCTTTCTTTTGTTATGAACTGACACACCTTCTCAAATACATAAAGACCAATCTCTGTAATCAGACCGCTTTGTTCCGCTATCGGTATAAATTCCTCCGGTGAAATGAAGCCAAGCTCCGGATCTGTAAGTCGAATCAAAGCCTCTGCAGACTCCATCCTGTTTTTCTCGGCGTTCCATATCGGCTGATAATAAACCTGAAATGTATCCTCTTCAAGCGCCTTTTTAAGTGCTTCCTCAACCTGAGCCTTTCTCTTAAACGAATCAAGCTCATCCCCTCTGAAAACTCTTACTCCCGGAGTCTCAATATCCGAATTGGATTCAGTAAGCTCCGTTAGAAGTGTTACATCATTGAATTCCTCAGGTACATAAGCAACTCGTATTTCGGCATTTAATTCTATTTCTGATTTACCATATATCCAAGTATCTCTGAATCTGTCAGCTATGGTAGAAACCAAAGCATCAACCTCTTTTTCATTTTTATAAAGAAGAATCAGTGTCATGTTGTTTGTGGCATTACGATATACTCTTACATTCTTATTACAGCTTCTGAGTCATGCGGCAATCATCCTCACCACATCACGCATAGCATTATAATCAAGGATTCTCGTATAAAAACGCAGATTTGTCATATTAACACTGATTACAGCATAATGCTGCCCGGTACAAAGCAGACGTACATTTTCATTTGTGAAAGCACTTCTGTTATAAACCAGAGAGCCTGAATCTATCAATGCATCCTCATTCTCAATAGTAAGCATAACACCGAGCATTGATACAGATTCAGCAAAAAGTTCAACCTTTAATTCTGAATTAATCAACTGAATTATTATTCCTATTATTGTAAAGCTGAAGAAATACCATAAGGCAATATTCGTCTCTCTTGAAACCGCCTTTCTGTAACGAAGCATAAAATACATACTGATAAAAAGATATAAACCGGCTGTAATATATAGTATAAATTCATATGGTCCGCGCACAAAGTCAGAATGTCTGTCATAATAAAACATCCAATTTGTCCATGGATTAATAATAAGTAAAACCTCAGATATGACAAGTGGTGACAATATCAGATAAAAGAAACTGTTTTTTCTGTTAAGTCCCGATCCGTTAACCATCATAACATAGAGTGCATAAAGAGGCGCCAATGTAGTGTGTGCCAAAAAGAATATTATTTGTGTAGCATACTGCCATCTGAATAAAACTCCGGTAGCATTTAAAGAATTCTCAATGTAATTACTTATTATATCTGCTACTGCAGATACTGAGACATTTATCATAATTGTCAAAAAAAGGTAACTCTGTACCTTCTGCAGCTGTTTATTACTTAAGAAATATACTATACATGAAAACGACAATATAAATGTACAGGATAAAATTGCTACATCAATCATTATGCACCTCAGAAAAAAACATACTTTACAAAAATATAACATTCTAACGGATATATTGCAAGAAAAATATGGGTTCCAAGAGTAGAAAATATAGCATTATTTGGGAGACAGATTAACTATATAATATCCTTTTATCACCTGTCTGATAATCCCTTTTTCCTCCATAGTATATAGAAGCTTCAGACAATCAGAGACATTAAGCCTCATAGCTTTTATAATTTCGTCAATATAAACAGGCTCAAGACTTAATATATCCAGCAGAGTCTTTTCATTACCATTTAAATTATCAACACTGTTTTCCTCCGGTTCATCAGCATCTTTTTCATCTGCCATATGTATAGGATTATCCGAGTACAAATTAAGATCATCTATTATATCCTGTGGTGTTGTGACACACATAGCTCCCTGCTTAATCAGATTATTTGTTCCGGCACTTTCTTTATCACCTATCCTGCCGGGTATGGCATAAATACTCCTGCCCTGGTCAAGTGCAAGATCAGCAGTTATAAGTGAACCGCTTTTTTTCTTTGCTTCCACTACAAGCACACCGTCAGATAAGCCGCTTATTATCCGGTTTCTTAAAGGAAACCGCATAGGCATAGGGACAACTCCCGGACCATATTCTGATATTATTGCACCACGTTTTTCAAGTTCATCATATATGTCATAGTTCTCCCTTGGATATATCACATCTATACCACCGCCTAATACCGCAACTGTATATCCATCTGTCGAAAGTGCTCCCCTATGAGCCATGCCGTCTATGCCAAGAGCCATTCCGCTTATTATACTTATTCCGCTTTTACTAAGTTCCCTGCCATATGAATACGCTAATTCTCTTCCATAAGTATCTGCATTTCTTGAACCTACTATACCTATACTTCTGTTTTGTTCATCAAGAACCGCCTTAAGCCTTCCTTTTATATACAAAATATCAGGTATATCATGAATATTCTTAAGCTTAACCGGATAACTCTTATGCTCAGGATAGACTATATCTATATTCTTCTCAACGAGATATTCCCATCTTTCATTTGCCTGTGCCAGACTTTTATTCTCTGCCAAAAGTCTTGCTTTTTCTTCGGGGATTATCCCACTCAAAACCTTTAACGATGCCTCGTATACACTCTGAATATCTCCAAGTTCATTAATTAAACGTCTCTTGGAAGTATTTCCTATAATTTCAAAGCTGTCAAGCCATAGATGTAATATATCCTTTTCACTGCTTTTTTTATCCATATCTTATCTTCCCTCCTTATAATCAAATATTCCGGAGTTACGATAAAATATCGCCTCATTTATATGTTCTTCGGATATATTCTCACTATCAGCCATATCGGCTATGGTTCGTGACAGCTTCAAAATCCTGTCTATACCCCTTGCTGATAATTCGAGTTTTTTAAGCCTGTCTTTAAAATAATCATCTACTTTATCATCAAGCCTAATGTATTTTTTTATCAATTTACCTTCAAGCTGTGAGTTAAAGCTTATATTATCCTCCATATACCTTCTTTTCTGAATCAGTCTTGCCTTTTCAACTCTCGCTCTTATAATCCCGGAACTTTCTTCCTCGGAATATGAAAAAATATCCTCATATTTTACCGGTTTGACCTCCATATTTATATCTATTCTGTCAAGCAGTGGTCCGCTTATCCTCTGCTGATACCTTCTTATTTGAAAAGGCGTACAGTTACATTTATTCCTATCAGGAAAATAACCGCAGGGGCACGGATTCATCGCTGCAACAAGCATAAAGTCAGCAGGAAAAGAATATGTTGCATTTACTCTTGAAATAGTTATTTTCTTATCCTCTAAAGGCTGTCTTAATACTTCGAGAACATTTTTATTAAACTCAGGCAATTCATCTAAGAAAAGAACTCCATTATGAGCAAGCGTTACTTCTCCCGGTCTTGGAATACTACCTCCTCCCGTTAATGCATGATTGGATATGGTATGATGCGGTGAGCGAAAAGGTCTTTTGGTTATAAGGCGGCTCTTTTTATCAAGCATACCACTTACACTGTATATTTTAGTCACCTCAATACTCTCCTCAAAGGAAAGTTTAGGCATTATAGTTGGTAGTCTCTTGGATAACATAGACTTACCTGCCCCCGCCGCTCCTGTCATAAGTACATTGTGAAATCCCGAAGCAGCAATCTCCATACCACGTTTGAGTGTGGTCTGTCCTTTTATCTCAGAAAAATCATATTGGTTTTCGGACACATCGCACTCATCATTGAATTTTTCTCTGTCAAACGGCTCAATACTTATATTTCCCTGTATGTATTCTAATGTTTTAGATAAATTATCTACGCCTATTACTCTCATTCCTTCAACCAAAGCAGCCTCCATAGCATTATCCATCGGAACTATGCAGGTTTTTATACCATTCTCGTAGGCATGATAAACTACAGGAAGTACACCGTTTACTGATTTAATTTCTCCATTTAATCCCAATTCACCAATTATAATGGTTTTATCTATGTCTATATCAGGGATGATCCCTATAGTTAAAACTATTGCGATAGCTATAGGCAAATCAAATCCTGAGCCATCTTTTCTTATATCAGCCGGGGATAAATTGATTGTAATGCGCTTAGGAGGTATATAGTATCCTGAATTCTTAAGCGCTGTTCTTACTCTCTCACCGGCTTCCTTCACAGAAGAAGACAGATAGCCGATCATAGTAAGCATAGGCAGACCATCACTTAAGTCTGCCTCAACATTAATCAGTGCACCGTCTATACCTAAGACGGTGCCGCTAATTACCTTGTTAAACATTATATTAAACTCCTTTTCTACCTCAAAAGGAGCAGATCAAGCATTTTTTATAGTCTATTCAAGCATATTCCGTATTTCCTGCATCTTGTAATCCATAGCAGTTACCATATCAGCACACTTTTTCAATTCCTGTGCAATTATCTCAGGATGCTTTAAGTTATCTTTTTTATATTTCAGTTTATGATCAAGGCTTGCCCAGAAATCCATAGCTATGGTTCTGAACTGAACCTCAACCTTCATATACTTTTTTTGGTCTGATAAAAAAATCGGAACATCCACTATAAGATGAAGACTTCTATAGCCATTCGGCTTAGGATTCCTTATGTAATCTTTTACCTGTACCACATTTATATCATCCTGTTTGGACAACAACTCGGATACTGTATATATATCCTCAGGAAATGAGCATATAACTCTTACTCCTGCAATATCTGTCAGATTATTCTCGATATTTTCTATAGTAATATCAAGATTCTTCTTCTTCATCTTCTCGATTATACTTATAGGTTTTTTTATCCTGCATTTTATTGATTCAAAAGGATTTCTGTTATGTTGCAAAGCAAACTCGGAATTTAAAACCTTTAATTTTGTCTCTATCTCCATCAGCGCACATTCATAATACATCATAAGATTCATGAAAGGCTGCATATTTTTAAGAATTACCTCCGGATTATCTGAATTCATCAGAAGCTCCATACTCATATCCGTAACCGCACTCATTGTAAACACCTCATAATATGTGAATTCATGTTTTGCCGCATCTTAAAAGCAGAATATAAGCTCCAAGCAAAAGGGCAACAACCACTATGAATTCACAAAAACCACTTATAAAATATGATATTAATATACCAACTGCAACAAAAAGCATGGCATACCCAATCAATGCACTCATACACATCACATAAAATATTCCTTTAGAACATTATATGCTTATATTTCTCAATAAAGAATAATCTCAGATAATTTCTTCCTTAATATCCTTTATCACTTCTTCTGCTGCCTCATCAGCCTTCTTGTCCTTTTTTGACACGATACCGCTCACCTTATCTATAACTGCCGGTACAAAGTCGATAACCTTGCTTATGGTATCCTCACTTTTAACATTTACCATCTTTGCATATCCGTTCTGGATTACAAGAACAGCCGAAGGTGACATCTTACCTCCCATACCTCCGCCGGCTGAATTATGCTTCTTGTCCTGCTTCGCAAAAGCTCCCGCTGCCACTCCAAAGTTTACATCCACCAAAGGAAGTATAATCGTATCTCCTATCTTGGTCGGTTCTCCGACTACGGTTTTAGTTGAAAGGAGTGAATCCATTCCCTTAAAAAGTGAACCTACTGTCTCATTAAAATTATTATCCATTATATAATCCTCCTGATTCGTTACATATTATCTGTATATATCCTGCATCTGTATTTTAATTTGCTAATCTTCTTGCCGCTTTAATCGTCTTCCAGATATAACCCTTAAGTGCTATTCTGGCTATATATCCAAGAACTATTCTTCCTTTAAGCTCAACATTTCCTTCGATAACCTTCTCATAAAAATCCGGTTCAAGATGAAAATTCTTATGATAGACAAAAGGCATAAGACTCAAATACCCTGTTACTGTCCCTGTCTTATACGGCTCATCCATGCCGTATCTTATTCGTCCTTTTATCTTTTTAGGAGCTATATGCTTAAATATACTTATAAGATATTTTCCTAAGTATTCTCTTGTTTTTACAGTACATTTAAGATTCCAGAATCTTTCAAAACGCCTATACTTTTTTTCGAGTTTCTCATACTTTTTCTTAATTGCTTCGCTTTTTTCTTCTATCTTAGCAAGTATGTTCTCCTTGACTTCATCCTCCGGCTTGTCTTTATTTTTTTCAAAAAACCGCTTTATTTTATCAAACAATTTCTTCTTATTCTTACCATCACTCTCGTCATCAAAAAGGGCATATTCATCATAATCCCCGGAGTCGTCATAATCTACAGCTTCAATTGTATTACTTTCAGTACTTATTTCCGTGGATTCATCATCAGATGCCATATATAATTCTTTATCGCTGTCAACATTATCATCACCGGAAGAATCATCAGCTTTTTGTTTTTTCTTTCTCTCTTTTTTTGTCTTATTATCTTTGCTGCCGGTATTGTTTTTATCCTTATTAATTCTTATACCACATATCCGAATCGCCGTATCAAGCTTATTATCCTCACCTTTTTTTTCGAATAAAACCCCGACACTTACAATCAGAAACCGAATCTTTGCATTAACGCCAATGTCCTCATCAATATCTGCCGCCACCTTATATCTTATTGGCGCAAACAAAACAAGCAGAACAATCAGAAGTACCAAACCAAGCAATACAGCAAGCACTATCAATATCACTTTTAGTATTAACCATAATATATGAAGCATATTCACACCCTATATTCCAAAAAATCCCTTTACATCGAACTCGTATCCCGCATCATACATATCCTGAACTATGTTGACTATAAGTTCTTTTGCTTCTTTTTTACCCTTAGCTATGCCAAATATGTACATATCGTCTCTTATATTATCATAAAACTTAGTCAAAAGCTGACTGTACTGATAAATATCCATTATACCATCGGTTATTACAGGTGATGTAATGACATATACCCCATCAGCCTTAGCTTTATGCTTAATTTTCTTTATGATCTTATCCTTTTTCTTATCCTTAAATCCTACAATATAAGGAGCATCAACAATCTTCATTAAACCACCCAAGTTCTAATAATCTTCTTCCATCAACTCACATATAAGATTATTGCAGGCAAAAAGTTCACTCTTATCCTTACAGCCCGATAAAGTATAGTCAAAATAATCCTTTATTTCCTGCTTGGAATTAAGAAATACCGGCATAGCAGCAATTATCTTACACATAATACTTCGATTAACAAGCTTGGAATTAGCTTCAAACAATTTTGAAAATTCCTCTGTCAACTCAAGCTTTAAATCATTTATATATTTATCATCAACAGTCTTTTCTTCTTTTTTATCATCCTTATCAATATCTATAAATAAACTTGAGGATAAAAGCTTGCTTATTGTATCAAGTTTTTTAAATTCATCATCCAACGAATATTCCGATATCTTGTCCGACTTGCCCGTATTAATCACATCAAATGCCGACTCAAGCTGCATAATATCCTCTGCAGCCTTCTCCTGAACACCTTCTATGCTTACAAAATTATCCATTATAACATCCGTATAATCCTCAATATCATCACTTTCTGTACAAATCCGCATTATCTCTGTCGCCGCCTTATATGCGGGATAAGTAATATTAATATCATACTGACTGTCTATGGTAAGAAGAAGTGTATATAAATCATTCACTATCTCCTGTAACAGCAGATAATTGGACGCCTCCTCATTTATTATATCCGCAGCCTGTGTAAGTCTTGTCTGTAAATCATCAAATTTTTCCCCGCTTAACGCCTTATAATCCTCAGACTTTAAATCATTATAGACGTGGAATAAAAACGGATACTCAGTATCAAAGCCCTTCGGCTTTTTAATAAGCGCAGATGTTCTTAACATATCTGCAAATTCATCTAATGATAATGTATCACCGCCTTTATAAAGCAGCAATGTATTCGCAATAACATCATAAAATTTATTTTTAGTCATTCTAATAGGCAGCTGTGCCATAATTAATTGAAGTTTACTGTTAATCACAACCTTGTCATTATCAGAGAAAACATATTGAAACATCTTATCGGATAGTTGTTCAACATTTACATCTTCAACTATATTCTTAATACCTGCCTCTACTCGATTTAAGACATATTCGTATATTTCAAAGGCATCTGTATAGGCTGTAAGAATCTTCATCTTATATTCAATATTCTCTCTAACCTGCTTTATCGCAGTCACAGCTTCCTCATCTACTGTCTGCCTTTTAATTATATTATTATTTATAAGTCTTGTAATTATAGAAAAATACTTGCATACATCGGTATTTTTATCGGTCATCTCAAGTATGATTTCCTTCATGGTATAATAATTCATGCTTGCCTTAACCAATGCATAATAATTATATTTCTCACCTAATATCTTAGTATACTCCCTGATATTATCTTCCAAATTGTAATCGCTCTTTATCTCTCCGACAAGCTTCTTTATATTTTTACCCATCTTAAAATATATCTCCTTAGTAATCTTAGTTATGTTGTATACAGCATAATCAAATATCCTTTATCCGAAGATTCATCTACTTCACATGCTCATGTGTATAAATATGCTCATCACAATATTCATAGCTTCCGTTACATTTAGTACAAAATCTGAATACTAAATCATTACCGTCCTTCTCAGTCTTTCCACAGATGGCACATTTATGTCTTGTGATACTCTCCGGCATCTGCCTGTCCGACGATTTCTTTCTGTTAAGATAATCAGCAAAATCAGTTACATTATTTTCATTATCTCTAACCTTAAAGCCTTGCTTTTTCTTTTTAGTCTTTGAATACTCAGTAAACGAATATCTTCCACGTCCTCGTAAGCTGTATCTTTTGAGAATATTATAAAATATAAAAAAGTTAGCTATCGTAACGACTATAAGTGCCCTATATACAACACTTGGATATGCAAAATAATCATATGCTAAAATTGCAAACTCAATGCCGGCCATATACTTTGCTTTCATCGGAATAATGAGCATGAACATAATTGAACCTTCCATATACGCCATCGCAAACGCAAAAAACACTATGGTAGGAACAAGAATATTGACATATAACCCTCCTGCAAAAACATCAATAACAGAAAACATATTACTGCTTAAATTTTTATTATAATAAATAAATGCAGATACCGCCAATACAGTAAGGAAATTAAGGAGCATACTTCCAAGCATATACAGATTAAACATAAATGTTCCCATTCCACGTTCTGCGGCAGAGCCTAAGAAATATAAAACCACCAGTTCTATTACTGTCCATGCATTAAATGAATGCGGTGGCGAAAAAATCCATGTAAACAACCGCCAATACTCATGTTGGTTAAATATAAGATACGGTGAAAAGTATAATTTAATATACACATCCGGTACTGCAACCGGTAAAAAGTAATCAAATGCGAAAAGCAATGCCAGAATAAGCGGCAAATTTTGAATAGAATATTTTCCAAATTTTTTTTCAAGCTTGTACAAGAATTTCATGTTATTCAGTCCTTATTTTAGTTTATTATATGTATAATTATAATTATTCACGTATATGCATCGTCCACCTCAAAAGCTACACTTTTTCGGTGTCCGTTACATATACGCTCATTGTACCACAATTAAGCAAGCTACGCAAACATTTATGTTTAATTATCATTATTACCTGTCGGAGGTATTCTTATTATAGTTCCAAGAGGAATCGGCATATCATAAAGTTCCTTATTATAATTCATAAGACTTCCAATATCAGAATTAATCTCTTCAAGAATACTTCCAAAGGTTTCACCTGTTCTTGCAGTATAATACCTTCTCTCCTCTTCCTCATAAATCTCAGTAGGCACACATATCTCATCACCCGGCTGTAAATTGTATACATTAACAAACGGATTCTCTTTCATAACATCTATAAGCCGTACTCCATACATCTTAGATATCTTATATAACGTATCTCCCGCCACAACTTTATGGATGACTCCCTTACATTCTTTTTCCATATTTTTCCCCTTTTTGATTATTCTATGCCGATTAACAAAAATTGTAGCTAAAAATTCACATTTTTTCAGTTGTATTTTATATTTTATTCTATTATAATATTTTATGCTGTCGAAATAAGTTAAAGGATAGGAGGCAAGGCTTTTAGCCACAGTTATATGTACAGATTAGGTATAGATATAGGTTCAACCACAGTAAAGGTTGCCATAATAGACGAACAACACAATATACTTTTTTCAGAATACAAAAGGCATTTTGCTAATATAAAAGAGACATTAAAGGAGCTTCTTGATAATGCTTCGGAGAAGCTTGGTAATATAGAAGCCGCTCCAACCATAACCGGATCCGGCGGACTTGCACTTGCCAAGGTTATCGGAGTTCCTTTTGAACAGGAAGTAATCTGCGTAACAGACGCACTAAAGGATTATGCACCTCATACTGATGTTGCTATAGAGTTAGGCGGCGAGGATGCCAAAATCATTTATTTTACAAACGGTGTTGAGCAGCGTATGAATGGTGTATGTGCCGGAGGTACAGGTTCATTTATCGATCAGATGGCATCACTTTTACAGACAGATGCAACCGGACTTAATACATACGCAAAGGATTATGATACCATATACCCTATTGCCGCACGCTGCGGTGTATTTGCCAAGACTGATATTCAGCCTCTTATTAATGAAGGTGCAACCAAGTCAAACCTTGCCGCATCCATATTCCAGGCTGTTGTCAATCAAACCATAAGCGGTCTTGCCTGCGGTAAGCCAATCAAAGGAAATGTTGCCTTCTTGGGAGGACCTCTCCATTTCTTAGACCAGCTTAAAGCTGCATTTATAAGAACCCTCAATCTTGGAGATGACAATGTGATTGCTCCGGAGCACTCACATTTATTTGCAGCTGTCGGCGCAGCACTTCAGGCAAAGGAAGATACAATATTCAAGTTAAAGGATCTTAGTTCAAAATTAAATGACGATTTGAAATTTTCCGTAGATGTAGACAGACTCCCTCCGCTTTTTGCTTCGGAGGAGGAATATGCCTCATTTATTAAAAAGCAGTCAAAATATCACGTCAAGAGAGGCAAACTCTCTGAATATAAGGGCAAATGTTTCTTAGGCATAGATGCAGGCTCAACCACAACAAAGGTAGCACTTGTAGGTGAGGACGGCTCACTGCTCTATGACTTTTACAGTAGCAACAACGGAAGTCCGCTAAAGACAACTATACGTGCCATGAAAGATATATTCAGTAAGCTTCCTGAAGGAGTTGAAATAGCTTCAGGCTGCTCAACAGGATATGGCGAAGCGCTCATCAAATCTGCTCTTATGCTTGATTACGGAGAAGTTGAAACCATAGCACACTATACTGCCGCTGCATTCTTTGATTCAGATGTAGACTGTATATTAGACATCGGCGGTCAGGATATGAAATGTATTAAAATTAAAAATGAAGTTGTAGATAACGTTATGCTCAATGAGGCATGTTCCTCGGGCTGCGGTTCATTTATAGAGACCTTCGCAAAATCTCTGAATTATGACATCAAAGACTTTGCTAAGATTGCACTCTTCGCTGAGCACCCTATAGATCTCGGATCAAGATGTACGGTATTTATGAATTCAAAGGTAAAGCAGGCGCAAAAAGAAGGTGCATCCGTGGCAGATATATCAGCCGGTCTTGCTTATTCTGTTATAAAGAATGCCTTACTTAAAGTTATAAAGCTTACAGATCCTAAGTCACTCGGCAAAAATATCGTTGTACAAGGAGGAACCTTCTATAATGATGCCGTCTTAAGAAGCTTTGAACTTATATCCGGCAGAGAAGCCATAAGACCGGATATAGCAGGTATTATGGGAGCTTTCGGTGCTGCACTTATAGCAAGAGACAGATATGAGGACGGAGTCGAAACTACTATGCTGTCCCGTGAAGATATCGAGAATCTCACATATGAAACCAGTATGTCAAGATGTAAGGGATGTACAAACAATTGTCTCCTTACCATCAATAAATTCTCAGGCGGAAGACGTTTTATATCCGGTAACAGATGTGAAAAAGGTATCGGATTAAAGAAAAACGCCAATAACGTACCTAATTTATTTGAATATAAATTCAACAGACTATTCAACTATGAGCCGCTCGCTGAGGCAGAAGCTCCACGTGGAACAATAGGTATACCGAGAGTACTTAATATGTATGAAAACTATCCATTTTGGTTTACCTTCCTTACAAAGCTCGGTTACAGAGTTGTACTCTCGCCTAAGTCATCACGTGACATATATACACTCGGTATAGAATCAATACCAAGTGAGTCCGAGTGCTATCCTGCCAAGATTGCACACGGTCATGTAATGTGGTTATTAAAGCACGGAATCAAGAATATATTTTATCCTTGCATCCCTTATGAAAGGGATGAAACACCTGACGCAAACAACCACTACAACTGTCCTATAGTCACATCTTATTCTGAGAATATTAAAAACAATATGGAGGAATTAAGTGCACCCGATACAGTTTACATAAGACCATTCCTCTCTCTGGATAACAGACAGGCACTAAAAGAAAGATTATTACGCGAATTCAAAAAGTACACAAACGTCACAATACAGGAGATATCTGATGCTGTTGATGCTGCATATGATGAGGCTGACGCAGTTAAGCACGATATTGAAGAAAAAGGTAACGAAACAATTAAGTATCTTGAGGAGAACAACAAGCTTGGAATAGTATTGGCAGGTCGTCCATATCATATTGATCCTGAGATCAATCATGGTCTTCCGGAGCTTATTAACAGTTTCGATATAGCAGTTCTTACGGAAGATTCCGTAGCACATCTCGGAGAGGTAGAAAGACCGCTTATCGTTTCAGACCAATGGATGTATCATTCAAGACTTTACAAAGCAGCAAACTATGTAAAAACCAGTCAAAATCTCGAGTTGATACAGCTTAACTCTTTTGGCTGCGGACTTGATGCGGTAACAACCGATTGTGTAAATGACATACTTACTAATTCAGGTAAAATATATACTGTCCTTAAGATAGACGAGGTAAGCAACTTAGGTGCTGCACGAATCAGAATACGTTCTTTGATAAGCGCTGTAAATGTAAGACGCAAACGTCATATAACACCATGTCCGGTATCAAGTGCCATAAACCGAGTAGAATTTACTCAGGACATGAAGGATTACACTATACTTGTACCGCAGATGTCACCTATACATTTCTCATTGGTTGGTCCGGCTTTTGCACAAATGGGACTTAATATTGTAATGCTTCCTGATGCAACTAAAGATGTGGTTGATACAGGACTTAAATATGTAAATAATGACGCCTGCTATCCTTCACTTATTGTAGTCGGACAGCTTATGTATGCCATCAATTCAGGCAAGTATGATGTAAATAAATTAGCTGTAATCATGACACAGACAGGCGGCGGATGCCGTGCAACCAATTATGTCGGTTTCATAAGACGTGCCCTTGCAAAAGCGGGCTACGGACAGATACCTGTTATCTCACTTAGTGTACAGGGTATTGAGGAAAACTCAGGCTTTAAATATAATCTGAAAACAATTAAATGCGCCCTTCAGGCTGTAATATACGGTGACTTATTCATGAGAGTATTATATCGAACAAGACCTTATGAAAAAGTACCGGGTTCTGCTGATAAATTACATAGAAAATGGGAAAAAATATGTATAAAGAGTATACAGAACAATGGTCGTGGATACAGAAAAATCATAAACGGTATTATCAATGACTTTGATAATCTCCCAATTAATGAAGATGTAGTTAAGCCCCGTGTTGGTATAGTCGGAGAAATCTTAGTTAAATTCCTCCCATCAGCCAACAATCATCTTGTCGAATTACTTGAGGCTGAAGGCGCCGAAGCAGTTATGCCTGACCTTTTAGATTTCTTTATGTACTGCTTCTACAATAATAATTATAAATATGAATATTTGGGTAAAGCAAAGAGTACCGCAAGAAAGAGTAATCTTGGTATATGGGCATTGGAACAGCTCAGAAAACCTATGTCAGATGCCCTTGCTAAGAGCAAGAGGTTTACCCCACCTGTACATATCTCTCATCTTGCAGATTATGCTAAGCCTATCGTATCAATCGGTAATCAGACCGGTGAAGGCTGGTTCTTAACAGGTGAGATGGTTGAGCTTATCAAAAGCGGCGCAAGCAATATAGTATGTTGTCAGCCATTTGCATGTCTGCCTAATCATATCGTAGGTAAAGGTGTAATAAAATCTTTGAGAAAAGCTTATCCTGATGCCAATATCGTAGCAATCGACTACGATCCGGGAGCATCGGAAGTCAATCAGGTTAATCGTATAAAGCTTATGCTTGCAACTGCAAGAAAGAATCTTAATGCAAGCTAAAAGATATGTCCTTGGGGACGGGGGTTAATGACGAGCTGCCCTTGGGGACGGGGTTAGTGGCGAAAATGAAATAAAGCACATTTTCGCCACTAACCCCTGTCCCCAAGGGCAGCTTTTTTATCTGTTCTTTCCAAGAGATACAATTATTGTATTTTCGACATATTCATTACCCTCAAGACGTTTTATTGTGACTTCAACTTTCTCGCCGGCTCTGTAATACTCAAGCATACCAACCAATGCATCAGCCGATGATACTGATTGTCCATCAAATTTGGTTATAATGTCATTCTTCTTTATACCGGCTTTCTCGGCTGCAGATCCATTCATAACCTCTGACACCATAACACCTACAGGCATATCATACATTTCTGCTATATCTTGTGTTATAGTTCCACAGGAAATACCAAGACGTCCCTGTGCTTCCTCATCAACCTTCTCCCTCGTCTTCTTAGAAACAAGACTATCTATAATTTCTTTAACCTCACTGATAGGAATTGCATATCCCATACCCTCAACATCTGTTGAAGCATACTTTGAGGAATTAATACCTACGAGCTCACCACTCATATTTAAAAGCGCACCGCCACTATTACCCGGATTAATAGCTGCATCAGTCTGAATAAGTGGAAGTTCATTAGTGTCTGTAGTCCTCTCCTTAGCACTGACTATACCGGTTGTAACCGATTGTCCGTATCCTAATGCATTTCCTATTGCTACAACCTGTTCGCCTACCTTTAATTCATCGGAGCTTCCTATATTGGCAACCTTTATTGCCGCTCTTGTATCTGAACTTAAATCATCAAGTGATACAACAACAATTGCTAAATCATAACTGCTGTCTACACTTTTAACCTTCGCATCATATGTTTCATCATTTATAAAAGTTACCGATACCGTATCGGCGGATGCTACTACATGATTGTTAGTTACAATAAGAAGTTCCTTATCATTTTCTCCATATATTATACCGGAACCTGAGCCTTCGGCTTCATACTGATATGAACCAAATATTCCCTGGTCTATCTCCTGAATTGCCTTGACATTTATAGCCACTATGGATGGCATAACATTCTCGGCAATACCCGATACATCCATACCGCTTCCTGAATTGTTCACGATGCTTGATGTCTGAATCACTCCTGAGTTCTCAATATCTGTGTTCTCCTCTGTAATGTCAGATAATTCTCCTCCGTCTGATATAACATCCCGGACGATATTTTCAATCTGATTGCCTGAACCATCATTATGAATCTTATCGTATGCTACAAAATTAAATACTCCTCCTGCTACACCTCCAAATACTGCGGCCGACAAAACAAGCGCAATTGTTTTCTTAAAGAAACGACCTGCTCCACCTTTTTTTGTTTTAATTTCATCATTATTCATCTTATCATCAACTTCCTTTCATCCTCCGGCATTTAAGAATTGTAATATTTAACAAATCTTAGTATGTCAAACCTAAATATGAATAATTTTATATTAGATAAGTGCCGTAAATATTATTCCGGCACTTATCTTTATATTTGTATATATAATAATTCTTTATTTTGATGAAAATTTGTTAAAAATTTGATAAAATTGTGAACTTGAATATATTAATTAAAATATACCAGTTCTTCATCTGCAGGTGATGTCATTGCTACCTCGGAAACCTTTATTACAGGTCCCTCTCCTTGAAATTCAGGATAGTATTCTTTTCCAACCTCTCCTGTAACCATAACCCATTGCCTGTCATGAAGTCTTTTTGCGCCCTTATAATATGACTTAAAGCCGACAAATGCTATATCATCTGCACAACATGTCATAGCAAATCTTCCCGGAACAAACTCATCAGAGTTATACTCCTTTGGCTTATGCACCATCGCCTTGAAATGTACCTTCTTACCAAGATATTTATCCGGATTATCACAGGCATCTATATAGAATAATCCAAAATCTTCATCTTCAATATCAATAGACGGCTGATTTATATCATAAGGAAGAAATACCTCATCTTCACCGACCTCTGCAAGTCCGTCCTTATTCTCAAATATTACCTGAGCTCTCCTGTTAACCGCTCTTAAGCTCCGTCTGTATTCAGCCTTCCTGGTATTTTCATCACATCTGTTGAATATAATCATATCTGCTGTAGAAAGCTGTTCCATCATCATAGCTTTCATATTCTGAATATAAACATCAAAGGTCTGAGCATCTACAAAAGATATGACCTGAACGACGGTCCAACCCTTAGGAACTCTGATGGAGAAAAGCTTATCCATCTTCCATGTTCCGTTGTACTCAATCATAACTCTGGTAGGATTATATTTATCCTGTAAATCCAGCAGATGCTCTGTATTTACATCAGCATCATCCAAATATTCAACAAATATATTTCTTTTCTTTAAGTCATCCTCATCGTATTCCTCTATGCCTTCTTCGCATACAAGAAGTAATGTCGGTTCACCCTCAGTAAAATCTCTGTCAATCAGAGTTTCCTTTGCAAAGGTTGTCTTACCGCTCTCCAAAAATCCAAGAAACATATAAACAGGTATTTCCTCTATCTGTTGCTCCTGTCGCATAATAATCGTTCCTTTCTAAAATCATATCTAAGCAAGCTTAAATAATTTTTCAAGCAAGTCTTCTTTTAATTCACTTCCGATAACACAAAGCTTACCGGTATAATCAGGTTTACCATCTCTAATCTCATACTCTCCCGGAACTAAATCAAAGTATATCCAATCTGTATCTGTACTTGCTACAATACCTTTAGCTCTTAAGATGATTCCATACTTCTCGGATTCATATGCAAGTTCTTCAAGAATATTTTTCATATCTTCTTTGTCAAACTTAACGGCAGTTTCCTTGCCCCAGCTTGTAAATATATCATCTGCATGATGATGTCCATCATGGTCATGGTGATGATGTCCGCAAGAACATTCCTCGCCATGCTCGTGATGATGGTGATGATGTTCATGTTCGTCATCGTCGTCATCGTCATCGTGATGATGGTGGTGATGTTCATGTTCGTCATCGTCATCGTCGTCATCGTGATGATGATGGTGGTGATGTTCATGTTCGTCATCGTCGTCATCGTCATCGTGATGATGATGGTGATGATGTTCATGTTCGTCATCATGGTCATGATGATGGTGATGATGTTCGTGTTCATCCTCCTCAGCCTTAGCTTTGGCAGCTTCTATTAATGCATCAAGTGTATTTGAATGCTCCATTGCATCAAGTATAACCTTACCATCTATATCATCCCAAGGAGTTGTAATAATAGCACAATCCTTGTTATGCTCTCTTAAGAGTGCAACTGTATCATTGACCTTCTTGTCATCTACATTTCCGGTACGGCTTAAAACGATAGTTCCTGCACTCTCAACCTGATTATTGAAGAACTCACCGAAATTCTTCATATACATCTTAGCCTTTGAAACATCTACTACTGTAGTCGCACTGTTGATTACTGCATCAACCTTTTCCTTTACATCCTCAACTGCCTTCATAACATCTGACAGCTTACCTACGCCTGACGGTTCGATAATTACTCTGTCAGGAGAATATTCATCTATTACCTGCTTTAGGGCATCACCAAAATCTCCTACAAGTGAGCAGCAGATGCAGCCTGAATTCATCTCATTTATCTGTACTCCTGTCTCCTTTAAGAAGCCTCCGTCTATTCCTATCTCTCCGAATTCATTCTCAATAAGTACAAGCTTTTCACCTGAGAACGCCTGCTCAATAAGTTTCTTAATAAGTGTTGTCTTACCTGCGCCTAAAAAACCCGATACAATATCTATTTTCGTCATTTCTATTCCTCCTTGTATAATGACATATTATATTTAACATCTTTGATTAATCCGAACCTTTGTTATAAAACGGTTTTAAATCAGATGTCTTTATTACATAATCATTTAACTCTCAATTATTTTTTACAGTTATATCAAGCCGGTTATACGGTATCTCGATACCATTATTATCAAACTGCAATTTTACTTCTTCTATTATCGCCCATCTGGCATTCCAATAATCACTTGCCTTTACCCAACATCGAAAACCTATGATAATGGAATTTTCACCTAATGAACTTACAAAAACATTCACTTCACTTGTCGGCATTCTGTATGAAGATTCCTCCAATATTCCTGTTATAAGGTCCTTAACAGTTTTTATATCCTGTCTATAGGATATTCCTACAGTTAAATCAAGCATACGTTTACCGCTTGAAGTAACATTGGTAATCGAATTATTGGTTATATTTCCATTTGGTATTACTATCTGCTTATTATCAAAAGTTCTGAGTTTCGTATAAAAAATATCTATTGACTCAACAGTTCCCTCACAGCCCTTATCATTCTCTATAATGTAATCTCCAACTTTGAAAGGCTTCATTATTAGAATCAGCACTCCGCCGGCAAAATTCGCAAGACTCCCCTGCAAAGCAAGACCTATAGCAAGTCCGGCAGTTCCAAGTATCGTAATAAGCGATGTAACTTGAAAACCTACCATAGCTGCAGCCATAATAATTATAACCACATACATCAAAATCTTAATAAGAGACAATAAAAAACCTGATACGCTATAATCAAGCTTACTCTTATCAAAAGCCTTCTTAATAAGTTTAAGTATCAGCTTGGCTATCTTAAATGCTATAAATAAAAAGATAAGCATCACAAGAATCTGAAAAAGCTTATTCATAAGCCAGTCAGAAAGCTTATCAAGGTAGTTTTCCAATTTGGAAACCGATATATCTTCTATATCCGACAAAAACATTAATTACACTCCTTTAATTCGGTGTTATTCATCACCCTGCAAGTCAAAACCCCGCAGCAAGCTACGGGGAAATATTACTCATTGCTCGCACAAAATAAATTTGCCTCCTAAGTCACGGAACAGCCATGAATAAGTTAATAATTATTGATATTTATTTATCAAGCTTTTTCTTGAAAACCGATATTGAAAGCGGAGGAATATTTACTGATATATAATGTTCCTGACCATCACACTCAGCCTTCTTCGCCTGTTTAACAGTTTTATTATTTCTTCCTTCACCACCGAATTTTGCATTATCACTTGAGAAGATTTCCTGCCATCTTCCACCTGACGGTGTAGCAAGTTTGTAACTCTTATGAGCAATAGGTGTAAAGTTACATATTATAACAAGCGCATCATTTGGTTTTTTGCCTTTTCTGATAAATGACAACAAACTTGTATTCGCATTATTCGGATTTATCCATTCAAAACCTTCAGGTGAACTGTCAAGTTCATATAAAGCCGGCTCGCTTTCATACAGCTTATTTAATTCCTTAACATATCCCTGCATATAAACATGAGCATCAAACTCAAACAATGACCAATCTATCTCTGTGGCCTCATTGAATTCAGAAAACTGCGCAAATTCCTGTCCCATAAATAAAAGTTTCTTACCCGGATGTGTCATCATATATCCATATGCAACTCTTAAATTCGAGAACTTATCCTCATAGCCTCCCGGCATCTTTTCAATCATTGATCCCTTCTCGTGTACAACCTCGTCATGAGACAATACAAGAATAAATTTTTCACTATAAGCATACACCATACTGAATGTAAGGTTGTTATGATGATATTTTCTATATAGAGGATCATATTTTATATATTCAAGGAAGTCGTTCATCCAGCCCATATTCCACTTGTAATCGAATCCAAGTCCACCATCTTCCACAGGGTGCGTCATCATCGGCCATGCTGTTGACTCCTCAGCTATCATTAAAACTCCCTTATGAAGTTCATGCATCTTCTGATTAAGCTCTTTGACCATATCAATAGCTTCGAGATTTTCATTTCCACCATATTTATTAGGCAACCACTCTCCATTGCCTCTTCCATAATCAAGATAAAGCATGGAAGCAACCGCATCCATTCTGATACCGTCTATGTGATATTTCTCTGCCCAATATAATGCATTTGCAATCAGAAAGTTCTTAACTTCGTTCCTGCCATAATTAAATATATACGTTCCCCAATGCGGATGCTCACCACGTCTTTTATCTTCATGTTCGTAAAGACATGTTCCATCAAATCTTCCAAGCCCATGTTCATCTTTCGGAAAATGCGCCGGAACCCAATCAATTATGACACCTATGCCCTTGCTGTGCAGATAATCAACAAAATACATAAAATCAGTAGGCTCACCATATCTTGATGTAGGAGCATAATATCCCGTCACCTGATATCCCCAGGACGGATCATACGGATGTTCCATAATCGGCATAAGCTCAACATAATTATAATTCATTTCTTTAAGATAATCTGCCAGTTTATGAGCTATATCCCTATAATTAAAAAATTCTCTTCCATCATCCGGTCTCTTCCATGCTCCGATATGCATCTCGTATATGGACATAGGTTTCGATGAGGAATCATTTTCTTCTCTTTCTTTAATCCATTTTTCGTCCTTCCATTTATATGTTAAATCAACTATCTTCGAAGCATTTGCAGGACGTACCTCACTTGAGAATGCATATGGGTCACTCTTCATAAAAATGCGACCGGACTTTGCCTGTATTTCATATTTATATATTTCACCGACATATTTACCCGGTATAAATAACTCAAATATACCTGAATAATCAATCTTTCTCATAGGATGTCGTCTGCCATCCCAATTATTGAAATTGCCGACTACCGATACTCTGTCTGCATTAGGTGCCCAGACCGCAAATAAAACTCCCTCGACACCGTCAACCACCATAGGATGAGCACCCATTTTCTCAAAAATGTTATAATGCTCACCTTCATTAAATAAACTGACATCAATCGGGTCGATAACAGAGTCAAATATATACGGGTCGATATAAGTTATCTCCTGACCGTCATTGAACTTGACTTCAAGTTTATAATCAAAACTCTTTTTATCTTTAATTACAACCGAATAAAAACCTTCAACTCTGTCCGATACCAATGTATATTTTTTCTTAGTTGACACATCTATTGCACTTACAACCTTGGCATCCGGCAGAAAAGCATTGATATAAACATCATCTATACATTCGTGCATTCCAAGTATATGATGAGGATTGTTGTGAATTCCCTTCTTAAGAGCGTCCACTTCCATCCAGTTTATAGCAAATACTGTTTTTCTTTTGGACATATACTACTTCCCCACTTTCTACAGTTTGTGAATAAATATTCCGCTTCTTAATTTTGGCTCAAACCATGTAGATTTAGGCGGCATCAACAAATTTGCATCCGCAACCGAAAATAATTCATCAATCGACGTTGGGTACATAGAAAATGCAATCTCCATATCTGAATCTGCTCGTTTTTCGAGTTCTTCAAGACCTCTTATTCCACCTACAAAATCAATCCTTTTATCAACTCTCGGGTCATCAATTCCAAGAATAGGTTTAAGTAAATTATTTTGTAATATTGACACATCCAATCCATCCACGGGATCAGATGATTTAATATTCTCTTTTGCAGTAAGCTTATACCAGTTTTTACCTAAATACATTCCATAGGTATATTTCTCAGAAGGCATAAACTTATCGCTTACTTTTTCAATCTCAAAAGATTCCTTAATCTTATCTAAAAACTCTGTTTCAGAATAACCATTCAAATCCTTAACAACTCTGTTGTAAGGAAGTATCTTTAGCTGATTATGCGGGAATAAAACCGACAGAAAATAATCCGATTCCCTGTATGAAACATCCGGATTTTCCTTTCTTCTTTTTATCCCGACTTTTACCGCAGATGCCGCTCTGTGATGTCCATCCGCAATATAAATATCCGACAGATTATTAAATTCATTTTTTATTGTATCTATATCTTCTTTATTATCTATAATCCATACATTATGACCTATACCATCCTCCGATATAAATGAATATAAAGGAGCACCGGCTTTAACCTTATTAACTACTGCATCTATATTCTCCTGTGCACGATAAGCAAGGAATATAGGTCCGGTCTGTGCATTACAGGTGTCAACATGAGTTATCCTGTCGACTTCTTTCTCTTCACGGGTATTCTCATGTTTCTTAATAACACCATTAATATAATCATCGATAGATGCACATGCAACAATACCGGTCTGATGTCTTCCGTCCATAATAAGCTCATAGATATAGTATACTTCTTCTTTATCTAATACATATTCGCCATCCTCAATCATCTTATCGAGTAATTCCTTAGCCTTGGCATATACAGCCGGTGAATACATATCAAAATCATCATCGAAAGAAGTCTCTGCCCTGTCGATCTTTAAGAATGACAAAGGATTTTTACTTACAACATCTTTAGCTTCTCTACGATTATATACATCATAGGGAAGCGCCGCTACCTTGTCAACTATATCTTTTCTTGGTCTGTATGCTGAAAACGCTTTAATAACTGCCATAATATCTTCTATCCTCTGATTGCCTTAACAGCCTCATCTATTGATCTCTTATAATCTTCTTCTGAATTATTATTAAATACAAATAACTCAGGAATATTACTTGGCTTTTGGAAATTCTGAGTTGCAACATACTCATCCCAATGCTCAAGTTTCCACACATCTCTGTCGGAACCACGCTTAATCATCCTCTGATGAGCAACTTCAACATCAGTATGTACCCATACAACAAAAAGCTCTGCACCTTTTTCTGCAAGCTTATGTCTTAGCCTGTCAAGATAATCATCATCTCTTATCTCTTCAGTAAAAGGAGCGTTTATAAGTACAGTATCATTATAATCCAATGCTTCAAATGCAATATCAAGTACAGCGTAATACTCATAATCCCTGATTTCTCTCTGGAAGAAATCTGATGAACGATTATATTCCTCACCGGCAACCTTGAATATCTGTTTTGATAAAACTATAAGGGTATCCTTATCAAGATACACACAATTTGTAAGAGCCTTGGCAAGCTTTTTTGATATAAAAGTCTTACCGCAGGCAGGCGGTGAAGTAACTAATATTAACTTCTTCATATTCTTGTGCCTCCAAATTTAAAAATATTCCACTAAAATACTATTATTTTATCACAAAAGTTCGCCTTAAACAACCATAAATGATAAAAGTTTTTCATTTATACTATCCGATATTATTTACAATACCGACAGAAATATAATTATCGATTATCGCAGCAAGGTCGCTTCCTTTTTCCGCCTCCCAGATTCTTTTTGGAATAATGTTATATTCATATACTCCATCTTTTACAATCTCTTCAGAATATCCATCATCATAAAAGGTGTCCGTTGAAACCTTGCAATCTCTTTTAATACCTTTACAATCCTCTGATTTGCATGCAGGAAAATTAACATTCCAAATCTTATTTACACCCAAAGGTTTATTTATAAATTCTTCAATTATCCCGTCAAGATATTTATCTACAACCTCCCCGTATTCATATGAGCCTTGTGAAACAGCTATAGCATGAATGCCAAACAACGAAGCTTCCATAGCTGCTGCAACAGTTCCCGAATATTGAATGTCCCTTGAAATATTATATCCGTCGTTAATACCGGCAAGCATTACATCAATTTTTCCCTCCAAAAAACCTGCAAAACAAACACGCGCAGTATCTGCAGGCGTACCGTTGCATTTATATGCACTGACCCCTTCAACCGGAAATTCACACCTTGAGATTCTTATCGGCTTTCCATATGTCATAGAATGCGATATACAGCTTCTTTGTCCATCAGGAGCCACAACCCAGACATTTCCGAACTTTTTTGCAGCCTTCGCAAGCTTAGCAATACCTACAGAATCAATTCCGTCATCATTTGTTATTAAAATATTCATATATACTTACCTCAATAGATTTATTAAAACTATAATCATCTGATATTTAACAAAAAATAAAATTATCCTCAAACAAAACCGCACCAAAGCCAAGCTCTTTTGCCTTCTTCAAAGAATAATCCAGCAAGATTTTACCATAACCTTTACGCTTTAGTTCCGGAATAATTCCTATTGGTCCCATCGTAAGAACATCAATCTTTCTTCCGTCATCCGAATCAATAACAGTACTCATAAACATATTTTGTCCAATCAGCCTGCCATCCTTTTCCATAACAAAATCAAGTTCCGTAACAAACGCCGGATCATCCCGTAACACATGAATCACATAATGCTCACTGCACCCCGGACGATACACATTCCAAAAAGATTCCCTGACCAGTTTTTCAACTTCTCTGTAATCCTTCTTTTCTTCCAAACGAATTATGTAGTCATTTTTATTCATTATTTATTCTCCCGAAAAACTTACGACCTTAAGTTGCTATATAGCGGAAGGTTTGTTTTGACTGTCAGCAAACCTCCCGGTTATGCCACAGTCTCCGTTGTGTTGTACTTTCTCAAACAGCACTCTCCTTAAAATAAAATTTATAATCAAGCCTATAACAGACCAAGATTATGAACAAAAGCTATAATGTCGGGATAAGGTATCATTCCTTTGATGAAAGAAGTTTTTTTAATCGGTCTATCTCTGCCTTTTGATTGTCTATAATCGCCTGACTTTCGGCACGACCTTTTTCTATTCCTTTTTCTATTCCTTTTTCAAATCCCTCATCGTATCCTTCTTCACGAATTGACTTTTTATATAATTCCTCATCAAATTCAAATATGCTCATTGATATCACCTCAGCCTTATTTGCTAACAGGAAGTCCTTCAATATATCATGCTTTATACAGTAGTCTATTGCAAACGGTACAGCTTCTTCAAGAGAATGACTCTTTAAGTAATCATGTACCACATCAACGTACTGCATATATTGAAATAATGTAGGACATTTTCTTTTTACTTCCTCATTATAGCCCTTATTTATATTTAATTGCAATACCTTTAACTCAAGAAAAAATGTGCAGACCAAATCTGCATTTATCCTTGTTTAGTCCGTATGACTCTCAAAAATATACAGACTAAATCTGCACTTATCCCTGTTTAGTCCGTATAACTTCCAAAAATATACAGACTAAATCTGCACTTATCCTTGTTTAGTCCGTACAACTTTCAAAAATATACGGACTAAATCCGCGCCTACCTCTGTTTAGTCTGTACAGCTTTTAAAAATATACAGACCAAATCTTCACACTGCCCAATTTAGTCTGTATCGCTCTATAAAAAGTTCGAACCCATGTAATATTTGGATCAAAAAACTATCTGATGTATTTTCATACGCGAAGTGTGTCGGTTATATAGAGGTGTAACTGCCTGCTAAATCACATTAAATGGGCGCTAAGTCGTATATAGGTCTTTTAAAGGACCGTATTGAGACGTGGCTACTTAATGAAAAATAAAAAGATATGACATACTTGCATTTATAAAGATGTATGTCATATCTTTTTATTTTGAATTTAGTAGGCTTACGTCGAAATCCGAGTGAGAACGTGTCCCTTTGAAGACCTATATACGACAAGCCCCTTCAGTAAGTCTAATCAGGCAGTTATACCAATCAATATAACCGACCAACTCACATATTTATTTCTTAGTTATATATCCCTGTGCTTTAAGAAGCTCAGCGCAAAGCACTGCTCCGCCTGCGGCACCTCTTACGGTATTGTGGGATAAGCCTACAAACTTCCAATCGTAGATTGAATCCTCACGAATACGTCCTACAGACACACCCATACCGTTTTCATAATCCACATCAAGAGATACCTGAGGTCTGTTATCCTCCTCAAGATACTGGATGAACTGCTTTGGCGCACTCGGAAGCTCAAGCTCCTGTGGAACACCCTTGAACTCTACCAACTTTTGGATAAGCTGTTCCTTGGTAGGATTCTTCTTAAACTTAACAAAAACCGCTGCAGTATGTCCGTTAAGAACAGGAACTCTTATACACTGGCAGGTAATCTTTGGTGACTCTGCAGGAACGATAACTCCGTCCTTGATTTCACCCCAGATTCTTAATGGCTCCTTCTCAGACTTTTCTTCCTCACCACCGATGTATGGAATGATATTTCCAACCATCTCCGGCCAATCCGCAAAGGTTTTACCCGCACCGGAAATAGCCTGATAAGTCGTAGCAACAACCTCGTATGGCTCAAATTCCTTCCAAGCAGTAAGAACAGGTGCATAACTTTGAATTGAACAGTTAGGCTTAACCGCTACAAAGCCTCTTGTAGTACCGAGTCTCTTCTTCTGGAACTCAATAACCTTCATGTGCTCAGGATTAATCTCAGGCACTACCATAGGAACATCAGGCGTCCATCTGTGTGCACTGTTGTTGGATACAACAGGAGTCTCAGTCTTTGCATAAGCTTCCTCGATAGCCTTTATCTCATCCTTAGACATATCTACTGCACTGAATACAAAGTCAACAGTCTTTGCAACCTCTTCAACCTCATTTACATTATGAACAATAATATTCTTGACAGCCTCCGGCATAGGAGTATCCATCTTCCATCTTCCACCTACTGCCTCTTCATAGGTCTTTCCGGCACTTCTCGGGCTGGCTGCTATAGTTACAACCTCAAACCAAGGATGATTCTCAAGAAGAGAAATAAATCTCTGACCTACCATACCCGTACCGCCAAGTATACCAACCTTTAATTTTTCGCTCATATCTCATTCCTTCTTTCTGACTACGCATGGATTTCGATTGTGATATAACTCAATCCTTAATTATTTAAAAAGATAAGTTCATTGTCATTCGCTACTTTATCTTTCTTACCTTTACGACACCATCAATAGCTAATATCTCGTCTAATAATGCGGCATCAGCGCTTTCGGATATATCAAGTATGCTGTATGCCCAATCTCCCTTAGACTTGCTTATCATAGATGTTACATTTATACCCTTTGCAGATATATGTCCCGTAAACTGTGTAAGCATATTAGGAATGTTCTTATGACATACCGTAATTCTGTAATCTGTTGTAACACCTGCATCTATAGACGGATAGTTAACGGAATTCTTAATATTACCGTTCTCAACAAATTCCATAATTTCCTGTACAGCCATTATAGCACAGTTATCCTCTGACTCTGCTGTTGAAGCACCAAGATGTGGCAGTGTAATTACATTATCAACTCCTGCAATCTTAGCATTAGGGAAGTCTGTAACATATTTGGCAACCTTACCGGATGCAAGAGCCTCTATCATATCATCATCATTTACAAGAATATCTCTTGCGAAGTTAAGAATCTTAACCCCATCTTTCATAAGTGCAAATGCGTCCTTATTTATCATACCCTTAGTTGAATCAAGAGCAGGTACATGAACGGTAATGTAATCACATTCTTTATAAATGTCCTCAACATTTGTGATGTGCTTAACGTGGCTCGAAAGTCTCCATGCTGCATCAACCGATACAAATGGATCATATCCGTAAACCTCCATGCCCAGTCTGAAACCGATATTGGCAACCTTTGCACCGATTGCTCCAAGACCGATTACACCGAGCTTCTTACCCATTACTTCATTTCCGGCATATTTTGACTTCTGCTTTTCAACAGCCTTACCGATATTTTCATCTGACGCATTTTCCTTAACCCAGTTGTATCCACCCATCAAGTCTCTTGATGCAAGTAAAAGACCTGCCACAACAAGCTCTTTAACACCGTTTGCATTTGCACCCGGAGTATTGAAAACAACTATACCTTTTTCGGCACATTTATCAAGCGGAATATTGTTTACACCTGCGCCTGCACGACCGATTGCAAGAAGCTTATCCGAAAGCTCTAAGTCATGCATAGCGGCACTTCTTACAAGCACAGCATCTGCATCTGCATAATCCTCAGTTTTTTCGTAATTATCAGTAAATAAATCCATACCACATGAAGCAATCGGATT
Source organism: Lachnospiraceae bacterium (assembly GCA_017449765.1). GTDB lineage: Bacteria > Bacillota > Clostridia > Lachnospirales > Lachnospiraceae > Coprococcus_C. The sequence continues at coordinate 44,843 of JAFTFE010000171.1, forward strand.
TAAGCAATTAATCTTTATCATATCAAAATCTCCTTAAAATTATAAATATCTAAATATATCGGCAAATTGTATATTATGAATTAGCCTCTTCAAACTCCTTCATAAATGCAACAAGCTTCTCTACACCCTCGATTGGCATAGCATTGTAGATAGATGCACGCATACCGCCTACACTTCTATGTCCCTTAAGGTTTACAAAACCGGCCTCGGTTGCTTCCTTAACAAACTTAGCATCAAGCTCTTCATTACCTGTTACAAACGGAACATTCATCAAAGAACGATCTTTCTTTTCTACTGTTCCTTTGAAAAGCTTTGATGAATCCAGAAAATCATAAAGTATTGCAGCCTTCTTTTCGTTGTGAGCCTTCATAGCGGCAAGACCGCCCATTTCCTTAACCCACTTAAAGACAAGTCCACATACATATATACCATAACATGGCGGAGTATTATAAAGAGAATCATTGTCAGCCTGAGTCTTATACTTAAGCATTGTAGGACAAAACTCAGGAACATCATCTCTGATTAAGTCTTCTCTTATGATTACAACTACAACACCGGCAGGTCCTACATTCTTCTGAACGCCAAAGTAGATTAAACCATAATCACTTACATTTACAGGCTGTGAAAGTATATCTGATGACATATCCGCAACAAGAATCTTACCCTTAGTATTTGGAAGTTTCTTAAATGTTGTTCCATAAATTGTATTGTTATGGCAGATATATACATAGTCTGCATCCTCGGATATAGGTAAATCCGAGCAGTCAGGTATGTATGAGAAGGTCTTGTCTGCTGAAGAAGCGATAGCATTTGCCTTAAGGTATTTCTTACCTTCCTCATAAGCCTTCTTAGCCCACTGTCCTGTAATTATATAATCAGCAACGCCATTCTTCATAAGGTTCATGGGAATAGCAGCAAACTGCTGTGAAGCACCACCCTGAAGGAAAAGCACCTTATAGTTGTCAGGAATCTCAAGTAAATCTCTTAAATCCTTTTCTGCTTCCTTGATGATATTATCATATACCTTCGAACGATGACTCATCTCCATAACGCTCATTCCCGAGCCCTTATAATCCATCATCTCATCCGCTGCCTGCTGTAAAAAAACCTCAGGTAATACTGAAGGTCCTGCTGAAAAATTAAATACTCTTGCCATTAGTTTTTATCCTCCTAAATCTTAATTAACTATATTTAATAAACGGTTTCTACTTTTCTTTTGCATCTAAGTCCTGTTGGTCAAAGCATGTCTCAAGAGGTGCTCCCGCAGGAACCATAGGCCATACCTTGTCATCCTTGTCAATAATACAATCTATGACAACAGGCTTATTTAACTTGATAGCGTCCTTAAGTGCTTCTTCGAATTCTGTAAGATTAGTTGCTTTAACTCCTGTTGCACCAAGCGCATCTGCTACCTTTACAAAATCCACATTATCCTCAAGGACGGTATTGGAATATCTTTCACCGTAGAATAATGTCTGCCATTGTCTAACCATACCTAATACGTGATTATTGATAACAACCTGTATAATCGGTATATTGTATCTTGCAGCGGTTGCTATCTCATTCATATTCATTCTGAAGCAGCCGTCACCTGCAATATTTATTGTAACATTCTCAGGCTTTCCTACCTTTGCACCTATACAGGCACCTACACCGTATCCCATAGTTCCGAGTCCACCTGATGAAAGAAGCTGTCTTGGTTTTGTATACTTATAATACTGTGCAGCCCACATCTGATGCTGTCCGACATCAGTTGTAATGGTAGCCTTGCCCTTTGTAATCTCATATATCTTATTGATGATTGCAGGACCTGAAAAAGCCTTAAGATCAGCATGATCAGGGAACTTAGCCTTTAATTCACTAAGCTCTGCCTCCCACTCAGGTTTCTTGGATGATTTGATTCTTGATGAAATCATCTTAAGAACTTCCTTAGCATCACCGATAACACTTGCATCTACAACTACATTCTTATCAACTTCCGCTGCGTCAACATCAAGTTGTAATATCTTAGCATTTGCTGCAAACTTCTTAGCATCTCCGATAACTCTGTCTGAAAATCTTGCTCCAACAACAATTACAAGGTCAGCCTTATTTACAGCAAAGTTGGAAACCTTTGTACCATGCATACCTATCATGCCGGTGTATCTCTCGTCTGTTCCATCATATGCACCCTTACCCATAAGAGTGTCACATACAGGAGCATCTATCTTATCAGCAAGCTTCTTTAATTCCTGTGAAGCATCTGCAGCAATCACACCACCACCTGCTATGATAAACGGTCTCTCGCTCTTATCTATAAGCTTAACTGCTCTTTCTATATCCTCAGCCTTGATTGTACTTGTAACTCTTTCAATACTCTCAGGAACCTTAGCCTCGTAATCTGCCATATTTGCAGTTACATCCTTAGTTACATCAACAAGTACAGGTCCCGGTCTTCCGGTCTGAGCAATCTTAAATGCTCTTCTTATCGTATCTGCAAGCTGATGTACATCCTTTACTATAAAGCTGTGCTTGGTAATAGGCATTACCACACCTGCTATATCTATCTCCTGAAAACTGTCCTTACCAAGTGCCGTAACATTTACATTTGCAGTTATGGCTACAAGTGGTATTGAATCCATATATGCTGTCGCAATTCCTGTTACAAGATTTGTAGCGCCCGGACCTGATGTTGCCATACATACGCCAACCTTGCCGGTAGCTCTTGCGTATCCGTCTGCGGCATGTGCAGCCCCCTGCTCATGTGATGTAAGTATATGATGTATCTCATCCTGATGCTTATAGAGTGCATCATATACATTAAGTATAGTTCCGCCCGGATATCCAAATACTGTATCAACGCCCTGCTCTTTCAAACATTCAATTATTATTTCTGAGCCTGTCAATTGTTTCATACAAATTCTCCTTTTCTAATATGTTTGATAGAATAACACATTCTATATAATATTTCAAATCATAATTTGTTATGTTGTTACTCTTTTATTTCAAGTACTGCGCCTCTGTTGCCTGAGGTTACCATCTTGGCATATCTTGCAAGATATCCTGTTGTTACCTTTGGCTCCTTTGGTGTCCAGTCAGCTTTACGCTTTGCAAGCTCTTCGTCGGACACCTTAAGATTGATGGAGTAATTATTGATATCGATCTCAATTATATCTCCCTCTTCCACAAATGCGATAGGTCCGCCAACAGCTGCTTCCGGTGACACATGTCCTATGGAAGCACCACGACTTGCACCCGAGAAACGTCCGTCTGTTATAAGTGCTACAGATGAACCAAGTCCCATACCTGCAATTGCTGATGTAGGATTGAGCATCTCTCTCATACCCGGACCGCCCTTAGGTCCTTCATATCTTATAACAACAACATCTCCGTCAACAATCTTTCCTCCAAGGATTGCTGCAATCGCATCCTCTTCCGAATCAAATACTCTTGCCGGTCCTTCATGCTTAAGCATCTCAGGGACTACTGCTGAACGCTTTACAACCGAGCCATCCGGTGCAAGATTACCCTTAAGAACCGCAAGTCCACCGGTCTTAGAATATGGATTATCAACAGGACGTATAACCTCAGGATTTCTATTTACCGAATTCTTAACAGCCTCACCGATAGTCTTTCCGGTAACTGTCATACAATCTTCATTTATAAGTCCGATATCACAAAGCTCTTTAACTACTGCATATACACCACCTGCTTCATTGAGGTCTTCCATATATGTTGGACCTGCAGGTGCAAGGTGGCAGAGGTTAGGAGTCTTCTCACTGATTGGATTGGCAAATGATATATCAAAGTCAAAGCCTATCTCATGTGCAATTGCAGGAAGATGAAGCATGGAATTGGTCGAGCATCCAAGTGCCATATCTACTGTAAGAGCATTTAAGATGGCATCCTTAGTGATAATGTCACGAGGGCGGATATTCTTCTCTAACATATCCATAACCGCATATCCGGCTTTCTTAGCAAGACGAAGTCTTTCAGAATAAACCGCAGGTATAGTTCCGTTTCCCGGAAGTCCCATACCGAGTACCTCAGTAAGACAGTTCATGGAGTTAGCTGTGTACATACCTGAACAGGAACCACAGGTAGGACAAACCTTTTCTTCAAACTCTACAACATCCTCATCTGTAATCTTTCCTGCAGTACGTTCTCCTACTGCTTCAAACATAGATGAAAGACTTCTCTTTCTTCCATGGATATGTCCTGCAAGCATAGGTCCTCCTGATACAAATACAGTAGGAACATTTACTCTTGCAGCTGCCATAAGAAGTCCCGGAACGTTCTTATCACAGTTTGGTATCATAACGAGTGCGTCAAACTGATGAGCGATAGCCATACACTCTGTAGAGTCAGCTATCAAATCTCTTGTTACGAGTGAATACTTCATACCCACATGTCCCATAGCGATACCGTCACATACTGCTATCGCAGGAAACATAACAGGGGTTCCGCCTGCTTCGGCAACTCCCAGCTTAACAGCTTCAGCGATTTTATCAAGGTTCATATGTCCCGGTACAATCTCATTGTATGAACATACGATACCGACCATAGGTTTTTTGATTTCTTCGGCAGTATAACCGAGCGCATTCAGAAGTGAACGTGCAGGCGCCTGTTGAAGACCGCATTTCATATTGTCACTTACCATAATCATTTCTCCTTTTTTATGTTTTAATTACGTTTGTTATTGATTGAATTTAATTATTATATTCTTTCTGCTATTAAGCTGCCCATCTCATCACATTTAACCTGAGGCTCACCCGGTTTAGCTATGTCGATTGTGCGGTAGCCTTCTTCAAGGACTTTTTTAACCGCATTTTCAATGGCATCCGCTTCTTTATCAAGGTCAAATGTATATCGAAGCATCATAGCTGCGCTTAAGATTGTTGCAATAGGATTTGCTATATTTTGTCCCGCTATATCAGGAGCCGAACCGCCTGATGGTTCATAAAGTCCGAACTTTGTTTCATTAAGCGATGCTGAAGAAAGCATTCCGATCGAACCTGTTATCATGGATGCTTCATCCGAAAGAATGTCACCGAACATGTTCTCGGTAAGCATTACATCGAACTGAGCCGGATCCTTTACAAGCTGCATGGCGGCATTATCTACAAGCATTGTTTCATATTCCACCTCAGGATAATCCTTTGCAACTTCTTCGGTTACCTTTCTCCAAAGTCTGGATGAATCAAGTACGTTTGCCTTATCTACAAGGGTAACCTTTTTTCTTCTCTTCACAGCTATATCAAAGCCCTTAACAGCTATTCTTCTAATCTCGTTTTCATTGTATGTAAGTGTATCAACCGCTGTCATTACACCATCGATTTCCTTGGTGTATCTTTCTCCGAAATAAAGTCCTCCGGTAAGCTCACGCATTATCATCATATCAAAGCCTCTTTCGGCAACACTTTCCTTTAAAGGACAAGCCTCTTTAAGTTCAGGATAAAGATATGCAGGACGAAGATTTGCAAAAAGTCCAAGTTCCTTACGGATTTTTAAAAGTCCCGCTTCAGGTCTTTTATTTGGCGGAAGCTTATACCAAGGTGAGGTCTGAGTATTTCCACCAATCGAGCCAAGCAAAACCGCGTCCTTGGACTTTGCTATGGCAACTGTTTCGTCAGTAAGAGGATCACCGTATTTGTCTATGGAGCAGCCACCCATAAGAAGCTGTTCATAGTTAAATGTATGACCGAATTTTTTTCCTACCGCATCAAGCACCTTCATGGCTTCGGTTACGACCTCGGGACCGATGCCGTCACCCTTAATTACTGCTATATTACAATTCATTTTTCTCTTCCTTTCTCATTACGGAAGTAATTGTATATGATAAATTCATCGCAGGCACGCTCTCGCTACACTCACACGCAACGGTACTAAGTTCGAAAACCTCACTAAGTACCGGCGTGTTCAAAGTACCTGCTTATGAATTATCATATCCAATTACTTCCTGTTATTTTTAAGTTCTACTCAAATAAATTGTATAATTATTTATTCTATAACTTCTTACCTGAAAGCTTCTCATATCCTTCGAGGTAAATTGCTATGGTTTTATCAACTACGTCCTGTGGGAGTGTCCAGTTGTGACCTTCATGGCTCTTGAGCCAGTCACGGGCGAACTGCTTATCAAAAGACGGCTGGGAATGTCCCGGCTCGTATACGTCTGCCGGCCAGAATCTGGAGCTGTCCGGTGTAAGCATTTCATCACCGAGAACCATATTTCCATCTTCATCAAGTCCGAATTCAAATTTTGTATCTGCTATGATTATGCCCTTGGTAAGTGCATAATCGGCACATTTCTTATAAAGTGCTATTGTATAATCTCTGAGCTTTGAAGCGTATTCCTCACCCTTACCAGGGAAATACTTTTCAAGATGTGCCACACTCTGCTCATAGGAAATATTTTCATCATGTTCACCTATCTCAGCCTTTGTTGAAGGTGTGTATATCGGCTCCGGGAGCTTATCTGACTCCTTTAATCCTTCAGGAAGTTTGATACCGCACACGGTGCCATCCTTCTTATAACTCTCCCAACCGCTTCCTGTTATGTATCCACGCACGATACACTCGATTGGAAGCATCTCAAGCTTCTTACACATCATTGAATTACCGTCAAACTGCGGCTGTCTGAAATATTCAGGCATATCATTTACATCGACAGATATCATATGATTAGGAATGATATCCTCTGTCATATCAAACCAAAGCTTTGACATCTGTGTGAGCACTGTACCCTTCTTGGTTACCACATTATTAAGTATTACATCAAAACAGCTTATTCTGTCAGTTGCAACCATAATAAGGTTATCGCCGTTATCGTATATCTCACGTACCTTTCCTTCTTTTACCGGTTTAAATTCTTTCATGTTTTCCTCCCTTATTCTTTGAGGTACTTACTCGACTATGATTAATTCATCGCAGGCACGCTCTCGCTAAGATTCGCTCGCAGCGGTACTAACTTCTTTAATCCTGAATCATCATATTAACTCGCTTCTCTCGTTATATGATGCTCCAGTCTTAAATCAGTAACTACCGGCGGCTCATATTACCTGCTTATGAATCAATCATATCCGGCTAAGTGCCGCTTAGTATTGTTGTGTAAATATAATTAAAGTAATTTAATTATTGTTGTGTTGCATTTATTCTCGCTATAAGTCCGCCACTTTTTATTATCTCCTGCATAAACGGCGGAAATGCCTGTCCCTTATACTCTGTGCCTTTGGTCTTGTCATATATCATTCCGGTATCGAAATCTATTTCGACCTCATCACCTGCTTCAATTGCCTTGGCTGCCTCAGGACATTCTATAATAGGAAGTCCGATATTAATAGCATTTCTATAAAATATTCTTGCGAATGTCTCTGCTATTACACAGCTTATACCCGATGCCTTTATGGCAATAGGTGCATGTTCTCTGGATGAGCCACATCCGAAGTTCTTATTTGCAACTATAATATCTCCCGGTTTAACCCTCTTGACAAAATCCTTATCTATATCCTCCATACAGTTCTTGGCAAGTTCTGCCGGATCTGATGAATTGAGATATCGTGCAGGAATTATAACATCTGTATCTACATTGTCGCCATATTTATGTACTGTTCCATTTGCTTTCATTTTTTACCTCCTAATTATGTAAACCAACTGATTTATTGTCAGAAATTTCTTTAATTACAGTCCAAGCTCACATGGACAGCTTATCTTACCTGTTATAGCTGATGCGGCAGCAACGGCAGGGCTTGCAAGGTAAACCTCTGAATCCACGTGTCCCATTCTGCCTACGAAGTTACGATTGGTTGTAGATACAGCACGCTCACCGGCCGCCATAACTCCCATGTGTCCGCCCAGACATGGTCCACAGGTTGGTGTCGAAACAATCGCTCCTGCTTTGATAAATATTTCCGTAAGTCCTTCATTTAACATCTGAAGATAAACATCCTGAGTTCCCGGTATTACGATAACTCTTACTCCGTCAGCAGCATGTCTGTCTTTCATTATCTCAGCAGCAATCCTCATATCTGAGATACGTCCGTTTGTACAGGAACCGATTACAACCTGATCTATCTTTATATCTCCCACTTCGTCGATTGTCTTAGTATTCTCAGGGAGATGAGGAAATGCTACCGTCGGCTTAAGTGTTGATAAGTCAATAGTATATTCTTCATCATATTCTGCATCCGGATCAGCCTCATACTTGGTATATGCTTTAGCCGAATGAGCCTTCATATACTCTTCGGTAAGCTCATCTACAGGGAATATACCATTTTTTGCTCCGGCCTCTATAGCCATATTTGCTATGGTAAATCTATCATCCATAGTAAGATTCTTTATTCCGTCTCCGACAAACTCCATTGAACGGTATAATGCACCATCCACTCCTATCATACCTATTATGTGAAGGATAACATCCTTACCGCTAACCCATTTAGCCTTTTCGCCAACTATATTAAACCTGATTGCAGACGGTACTTTGAACCAAGCTTTGCCTGTAACCATTCCGGCAGCCATATCTGTACTGCCTACACCTGTTGAAAATGCACCAAGTGCACCATATGTACATGTATGTGAATCAGCACCGATACAGGTTTCTCCGGCAACAATAAGTCCTTTCTCCGGGAGCAGTGCATGCTCGATTCCCATAGCACCTACATCAAAGAAATTCGTTATATCATAATCCTTTGAAAATTCTCTTACACATTTACAATGCTCTGCACTCTTGATGTCCTTGTTCGGAGTAAAGTGATCCATAACAAGAGCAACCTTGTCCTTGTCAAACACTTCTTTCTTATTAAATTTCTCCATCTCGTGTATTGCTACAGGAGCAGTGACATCATTGGCTAATACCAAATCCAAGTCTGCCTCAATAAGCTGTCCTGCACATACACTTTCAAGTCCTGCATGAGCGGCAAGAATCTTCTGTGTCATTGTCATACCCATATCGTATTCCTCCATTAAAATCTTTTTTGAAGGCTTTTTGCATACCGGCTAAAATTTTTTAATCAGGTTATCCGGAAAATCAATGTACCGCAGGCACACTCTCGCTAAGATTCGCACGCAGCGGTACTAAGCTCGAAAATACCTCGCTAAGTACCGGCGGCTCATATTACCTGCTTGTACATTATTTTCCATCTAACCTATTCAAATTCTATTAAACAGTATGCAAAAAGCCGCCATTAAACTGATTGTAATTGTAACATAATAAGTATAATATTTATAATAAAAAATATTAATAGTTGTTATAACTTGAGGTTATGATTATTGTATGTTATAATAAATTACTGTTATATAATAGTGATAAGGTAGGATATGTGTTATGTATGATAATCTTAATAATTATAAGGTTTTTTATAATGTTGCAAATTATAAGAATCTGAGCAGAGCTGCGGAGAATCTGTATATCAGCCAGCCAGCGATCAGTAAGTCGATAGCTAAGCTTGAGGAAGGGCTTGGGGCAAAGCTTTTTGACAGAACTTCCAAAGGCGTCGTACTTACAGATGAAGGAGAGGTACTGTATAAGCATATTGAGACAGCTTTTGATAATATTATCAAGGGCGAGGATGAGATTAAAAAGATTAATGAGCTTGGTATCGGTCAGCTAAAGATAGGTGTCAGCACATCTTTATGTAAACACATATTACTGGATTATCTGAAAGGGTTTATAACTATGAATCCTCACATTAAGGTTATCATTAACTGTCACTCTACCATAAATACTATAAAGCTTTTACTGGAGGAAAAAATTGATATCGGACTTATATGTGAGACAGATATTCCGAGGAATTATGAATATAAGAAACTTCAAGACATTCACGATATATTTGTTGCTTCAGATACCTATATAGATAATCTTCATTTAAGAGAAAAAGATGATGCAGAGCTATCGGACAATCCATATTTTTTTGCCGGTAATCTGACCTCATTTATACCGGAAGAGAAAAAGTCAAATGATTTCAAGCTGTCAATCAAGGATATTCTTGAAAAGTCCAATCTTATGCTGCTTGAGCCAAATAACATAACCAGAACCCACATAGATAACTACCTTGCTAATGAAGGAATATATCCTAACCAGATACTTGAAATCAACAATATGGATTTGCTTATTGATTTTGCAGCTATCGGTATGGGGGTGGCAAGTGTCGTACGTGAATTCGCAACCGATTATCTTGAGAACGGACAAATAATCGAGCTGCCTCTTGAACATGAGGTAAAAAAAAGAACCGTTGGCTTCATCTATCCAAGTAATAAAACAAAGTCTGCGGCTCTTGAGAAATTTATCGAATATTGTATGTAATAATTCTTTATGCTTTCTATGTTTTAGATTTAATCGGCAGCTCAGCAAGTATTATCGCCACAAACATTATGACACATCCTATTATCTCGTCTGTTGAAAGCTTCTGATGAAGTATCAGAAAGCCGGATATTGCGGAGACAACAGATTCTAAACTCATTATAAGAGATGCAACCGTCGGATTGACGTCCTTTTGCCCTATAATCTGTAGTGTATAAGCCACACCACAGGACATGATGCCGGAATAAAGGATTGCCGGCGCTGCTTTCATCACAAGGTCAATTGTAGGAAGCATATTATACACGCTTCCATCCATAGGATATACGAAAAATGCACTTAAAATCGCAGCTGTGTAAAACTGTGTACAGGATATGACCACTCCATTTACATCTTTAGTATTAGCATAATCAACAAATATGATATGAAATGAAAAAATTAGCGCACATATAAGGAGTTCAATATCCGATATCTCAAATACATAACCTCCACCTCTTCCTATGCATAAAAAATATAATCCGACAAGCGCAAGAAGCACACAGAACCATATAACAGGTGAAGTCTTTTTCTTAAAAAAAATACCGACAATCGGCACAAGTATAATATAAAACGCAGTTATAAACCCGGCCTTACCCGCAGATGCATGAAGCATCGCCATCTGCTGAAAATTACTTGCTGCACAAAGGATTATTCCACAGACGATACCGTATTTGACAGATAACCCTATGTTGCTTTTTTGGTTACCATTCAGCTTATTCATAACTAAAATAACCGGTATAAGCACCGTTCCACCGATTATATATCTTATCACACTAAATGAAAATGGTCCGATATACTCCATCCCTGCTGACTGGGCAACAAAAGATGTTCCCCAGATAATTGCAGTAAGCAAAAGTAAAAATGAATTTCTGAGTGAATTATTCTTTTTAGTCATTAAGTATTTTGTCCCTTCTTCATAAAATCGGCGCAGCAACCGCTGCGCCGAACAAATCATTAAAAATTACCTTTTAATACGTCTTCTATGTCTCTTACTCATCAACATAAGATACATTAATCCTGCCAACGAAGACATCATCATTGTTGCAGCCGGCTTAACAGGTGCATTATCTCCGGTCTCAGGTGCAGGAGGTGTCTCAGGAGGAGTAATCGTAGTTGTAATCTTAGGTGCATCCTTCATTATAACAGAGATTGTATCGGCACCATCTGCTCCTGCTTTTTCTTCAATAGTGAAACTTACAGGATCCGCTATAGCATATCCTTCAGGTGCTTCCACCTCGACAAGACTATATGTCTCACCGGCTACAAATACTCCATCGACTACATATGCATCTGTAGTTGATGTCCAAGATAAGATATCTTTTCCGTTTGCGTCAACAACTTTAAGCTTAGCTCCTGCAAGGTTATGTCCTTCAAGATCCTGTTTTAAGAAGCTTACTCTTATCTCAGGCTCAAGCCAGGTTATTCCACCGTCTGCAGAGAGAAGTATCGTACCATTACCATCATCGATCTTATCTATTACAACCTCTCCGTCATCATTAAGTCTAAAGCTGATTGTAATAGGGTTCTCAGATACATAGAATCCACCCGGTGATACAAGCTCTCTTACGGTATATTCTACATCTGTCAGCACACCTTCAAACTTAAGAACGCCTTCACTGTCTGTAGTTGCCTCAGCTATCTTAATCAACTTGTTATCGGCATCCTTCTTGTATAATCCGTATGTTGAACCCGGAAGTTTCTCATCCTTATTGCCAAGATTAACCTTTACAAAACTAATATCCGTACGATGTTCATCATTAATAATAATATTATTCTCTACTGCCTTACCTGATGCATCTATCAATCCCGAAACAGAACCGTCGGCATTAACTTTGACAGTATAAACCTGATTATCAAGTACATAGTTGTCTATAGTCTGTATCTCTTTAAGCTCGTATGTACCCGGTTCCAGACCTGAGAAAGTAACAATACCATCGACGTCTGTGGTTTTTACCTGTCCGAATACAGAATCACCCGGTCTGGTAAGTTCAAACTTAACGCCTTCCAATGGTTTTGTAGCATCGCGGTCTTCGGAACATAACTCATTATACAATCCCTGCTTATTAACTATGAGAACACCAAGCGGCGCATCTTCAACAAGAAGAATACCTTCTTTAGAAATAGCCGTTGTAGTCTTAACACCATTTACGCTTCCATCATCATTTAATACAAACTCAGTATCTGTAGTAAGCTGATATCCATCAGGGGCAACCGTCTCACGTAATGTGTAAGTCACGCCTGTCTTAAGTCCTGTTATCTCATGAGGCGTATCTGTCGAAGTCCATGACTCCACTACATTACCTTCCTCGTCTATGATTTCTATCACAGCACCTGAAAGTTCTTCCTGTGAAGTAACATCAACCTTTGATATCTTAACACTGGTCTTCTTATCTTTAAGCTCTATGGTTTCTGATGTATCATCATACTCTGCTTCATCTGATATGTCAGATGTAAATGTAACAACATTATCCGTTCCTATCATGAAATCCACATCAGAAATTAATGTATATCCATCAGGTGCACTGATTTCATGCAAAGTATATGTAACATCAGACTTCAATCCCGAAATAGTCTTAATACTACCATCTGTAGTCCATGTCTCGATAATATCATTGCCATAAAGCAGCTGCAGCTTAGCCCCCGACAAAGGCGTGCCATCTGTAAAATCAACCTTTGATATCTTAACACTGCGGTTCTCAGTATAAACATTAGTAAGAATTACCGTCTTTGTCTCATTTGCTTTAATCACCGCACTGCCTGTAACCGTGCTGTCAGCCGAAACAAATACATAGTCTGATAAACCTACACTTCCCGTATCCTCAGTAACTGTATAAGTTCCAAAAGGAATACCTTTAATCTTCAAAGTCTCACCGGATTTAACAGTTGGTACGGCATTTCCCGCCGGAACATCATCTACAAGCTTATATCCTGTGCTTGAATCCGAAGCAACAGCTATATACTTAGTATCCTTACCATTTGTATATTTAATTTGAAGCTTGAATTCTTTGTTACCTGCATTTACTCCTGATACGACCTTGGTTATATCCAATTCAGCCTTCTGAATAACAGTATAATTATTTGTAAATGTTACTGAAGCATTATCTCCTGCCGAAATATCAACAGAAACAATGTCAGATTCAGCTTCCGATCCTGATTCAACCTTAACCTTTGTTGTTCTGTTATACTCAGAATCCGGTATATATGAGGACTCGGTAATAGTATACTCACCTGCACTCAAATCAGATATTGTTATACTTCCGGCATCCTTGAATGTATAATAATCTATCGTGTTAGAATAGTCATCAGGTCCTGTAATAGTAAATACTATAATATCTTTATCCGTTATATCTGAAGATTTTATATCACTTTCTTCTCCGAATAACTTATTAATCGTCAGACTAACCGAAGCCGGAGAATACTTATTCTTCATCTTAACAGTATGTGAACCGCTTATAGTTCCACTACTTCCTGAAGTAACAATCTGATATCCGTCTGAAGGCTGCTGTTCTTTAACCGTATATTTATATCCATATGGAATTCCGGTTATTTCCTTAGATGAATTAACAGACACCTGTACAACAGCTTCACCATTTGTAAATTTAACTCCGCCATATGTTCCGTCTACTAATTCGCCATTTTCATCCTTCAATGTAATCTTGGTATCGAACTTAACAGTCTTATAATCAGCAGGAGGAACTGTAGTCAAATCAAATTCCTTAACAACAGTTAATTTACCTGTCTTCCTTGTATATGTGTTCTTAAAATATGCATTACCGATAGGTGTAGTTGAATTAATTGTAATACCATTTACAACCCTATCTGTGCTAACAGTCAAACCATCCTGAGCGGTTCCCGTCTCAGTCTTAACATCATAGTTAGCCCAGACTGTACCCGTCGGTGTATTCATCGTCTCAGTTATATTATAAGTCTTATTAAGAGTACAATTACGGATTGTATATGAAGCTGTCTTAGTCGCACCATCATATACCCATCCTGAAGCACTTCCTGAGATTACCTTATCCTCTGCCGCCGTTCCGTTTGATACCTTAAATGATATGTTTGCCTTGACTTCATTCCAGCTCTTATCTCCTGATATAGTCTTATATATAACTATCTTTCCTTCCGGAATGAAAATGTTATTTACCGTCACATTAACATTACTGTCATCAGATGTAATCTCACCCTGTGATCCACCGTTACTATATACAATAGTTGCATTCTCATATCCTTTATAATCAGTAGTAGCAGGAATCGTCTCAGAAACCTTATAAGTAGTTCCGTAAGGGATATCACTGAATTCTGCTGTCTCACCATTTGCAAGCTGAACCGTAACTACATTAGCCGTAATATCTTTTTCCGTATTATCAGCAGTTGTTGTATAAGTTCCAGCCGCAGTAATTCCTGTAGGGAAAGTAAATGTTACAGTGATAGGGAACTTCTTATTATTATCTGCTCCTGTTCCTGTCAATGCCTTGGTTACAGTGAAAGAACCTGTCTTACTTTCATAATTATTTATAAATTCAACCGTAGCACTTCCACCGGATGTCACAGATGCAGCAGCACTATCAGCTGTATTCGCTTCACCATTATTAACCTTTACGGTAGTTGTCCTTGTATAATTAGAACCTTCTACCGTTGAGGTCTCGGTTACAGTATATGCTCCCGGCTCAAGTCCTGATATGGTCTTTGTACCATCAGAATCGAAATCCTTGTAATCATATGAATTGTTAAATGTAATACCATTTGTTCCCTCAACTGTAAAAGTAATAGCTCCTGCAACAGCTGTTGAAGGTGTCAATGTTATATCACTTGATGAGGCAAATGTCTTCTTAAGTACGAGACTTCCTGTAGTCTCTGAGTAAGTGTTTGTTACTGTAGCCGTCTGGGTTCCTGATGTTATACTTCCCGTAGCGGTTCCCTTACCGCTTACTATACTATATCCTTCTGTTGTAGGAGTTTGTTCAACTACAGTATACTTATAACCATAAGGTATACCTGTTATAGTCTTAGATGTATTACCGGTTATAGTCAACTCAGGTGATACGCCATTTGTAAATGTCACATCGCCACATACTAATGTACCTGTAAGGTCATGATTATTTTCATCTTTTAACGTTACAACAACCTTGAAATCTACATTTTTATAATTTGTAGGATAATTTGTTACTGTAGCATCAAATGCTTTTGCAAGAA
>JAFTFE010000172.1 GCA_017449765.1 Lachnospiraceae bacterium
CAAATAAAGTTAAAAAGTTGAGAAATAATTTTATATTGGTATTGAATGATTTGAAGTAAATAAAGTATAATGTTCATGAGCATTGTCTCCTTTTGTATGAGATTGGTTTGGTCGCGAATATTATACACTAAAAAAGGGGGGCAATGCTCATTTTATTTGCAAAGTCCCTAAATATAAGAATTTTGAAACAAAAAAGGAGTGTCAACTTGACACTACCCTCATAGGAAGGGAGGACTGAATATGAATATGCGGATTATAAAAAGCTTATATAAAAAAGAACTGCTTGATGTATTAAGAGACAAAAAAACCGTTATAATGATGATAGTCGTGCCAATTGTCTTGTATCCCCTTCTTATTATCGTAAGCCTTCAGGTTATGACAGGTATCAGCACAAGTATGTCTGAGCGGATATATAAGATAGCACTTTATGATATGGATGATAATAATATCTATTATTGGGATTCCGAGTTTAAAGAATATGATATGGAAGAGTATTCACTTACCATAGCAGAGAATATAAGTAATCCTGCAGAAGCTCTTGCAAATGAAGATATAGACGCATATATAAAGATAGAGCATAAATATGATAAAGAATATTTCTATATTTATTATCTTTCTTCTGTGACGAATTCCAATTATGCCGCAGACAGGGTGTCAGTTTTTTTAAAAGCTTATTCTGAGGATGTAAGCAGAAATACGATAGAAAATTACAATAGAATTACAGATGTGAATATTGATGCTGACAGCATACTAAATCCTGTAGCTGTAACATTTATGGACAATTCAACAAACGAAGAAACTGCAGGAAGTCTTATGGCAAGTGTGCTTCCGTTCCTTCTGGTTGTGAGTCTTCTGATGGGAACTATGTATCCGGCTATAGATACTACAGCAGGAGAGAGAGAACGTGGTACACTTGAGACATTACTTACATTGCCTGTTTCCAATACAGAGATAATAGTGAGTAAGTTTCTGGTAGTTGCAACCATTGGTGTCATATCCTCTCTTTTGAATATTATCTCACTCGGAGGAGTGGGGGTTTATATGTACAATATGGCAAGCAGCTATATGCAGAATAGCGGTGGTGTAAGGCTGTCAAAATTTATTCCTGTAATTTTTATATGCATATTGTGTATTTTAGCATTTGCTGTATTTATCAGTGCTGTTTCAATGTGTGTTACAGCGTTTGCCAAAAGCTATAAGGAGGCTAATAATTACATTACTCCGCTTTCTTTGGTTGTAATGTTTGCGTCTTTTATTTCTTTTATACCAAATGTAAAGCTTACTAATAATATGGCGCTTATACCGGTTACAAATATTTGCCTGCTTATAAGGGATCTGCTTACCTTTGATTTTAATGCAACAGCTGTATTTATCGTGCTCATAAGCAATGTCCTCTATGGAATAATAGCTATACTTTTTCTGGGTAAAATATATAATAGTGAGGCTGTGCTTTTCGGAGAGTCGGCGGGCGGTGTACAGATATTTGAACGCAGAAAAAATATAAGAAGCGGAGGAGTTCCCGAGCTTGGCGATGTTGTTCTGGTACTTGCTATAACACTTGTTGCCATGATATATATCGGAGGTGCAATACAAATTAAGCTTGGATATTATGGAGTGCTGGGTACACAGTTTATTGTACTTTTAATTCCGCTTGCGGCAGCTGTATATACCAAGAAGGATCTAAAGAAGACATTCAGGTTAAATAAATGCAGTCCGAGATATGTTTTGGGTGGTATAGTAATGATAACAGGAGCGATAATAATCGGTGTTTTCCTGTCATCAATAATCGGTGCGATATTTCCTGAGAGTGCAGCAGATGCAAATGAATTACAGAGTTCTCTGATTGGCGACAATATATGGTCGATGCTTCTTGTGGTAGCCGTAACTCCGGCATTCTGTGAGGAAATGATGTTCAGAGGATATGTATTTACGGCATTTGAGAATAAATTCAGGGCGGTTACGGCTATACTCATATCATCAGCTTTGTTTGGTATATATCATATGAGTATTGTGAGATTTGTAACTACCGCTTTTTTAGGATGTGTGATATGCTATGCGGCACATAAATCAAAGAGCATTATACCGGGGATGATAATGCATTTTATTAATAATGCCATATCCTGTATCTCATTATATTATCCGGAATTTTACGCTAAAGTCGTAGTAAAGGCTACAGGAAGAATAAGATCGTTCATTGATTTGATTATCCTTTTTGTCTTCGGATTATGCTTTTTAATTATCGGATTGATGATAATTAATTTAAATAACAGTAAAAAAAATATGAATAAATTGTAAATTTTTCTTGAGATTATTATGTAAATATGTTACGTTATTAATAGCAATGATGTGCGTGGAGATAAATGTTTAAATGAATGTACGTGCTAAGAGAATTTTGGTTATAATAATACCCCTCATTATTATAGCTGCAATAGCTCTTATAATTATAAATGTAAATGCGGATAAGACTTATCCGACATTTACAGAAACAAGTGTCGATGAGCGTGAATGGACACTTGTATCCGGTTTTGAGAAAACTATAATAGAAGGAAACTACTGGTCTTTTGCAAGAGCCAGTTATGTTTTAGTCGGTCAATATCCTGACTATGAATATTATAAGATTCCATCAAATGTTCCCAGAAATGATTATGAGACAGATAGTTTTTTCATTGAAGATGATGATTTTATGTATTATCACGATGATAATGCGGGTAAAATCTCTCATATAGCAGTCGATGTATCTTCCTATCAGGAGAATGTTGATTGGGATGCGCTTAAGGCTGCCGGTGTGGATACCGTACTTATAAGGGTAGGATACCGGGGATACGGAACCGGGGCAATTGCGGAAGATACAATGTTTGAAAGTCATGTGGAAGGTGCTAAGGAAGCAGGACTTAGCATAGGAATATATTTCTTCTCACAGGCAATCAATTATGAAGAGGGGGTCGAGGAAGCGCAGTACGCCATTAATGCTGCACGTAAACATGGCCTTTCAGGACCGATAATTATTGATACAGAGATGATTTACGCAGATGGCGCAAGGACAGAAAATCTAAGTATTGAAGACCGCACGGATGCGGTAGTAGGATTCTGTGAGACAGTAGAAGGCGCAGGATATGAGCCTTTGGTATATTCAAACCGAAATTGGTTTGTACAACAGCTTGATATGAGCAGAGTGGGAATTTACAAATTGTGGCTGGCACAGTATGCCAACCAGCCGGATTTTCCTTATCTTTACGTAGGCTGGCAGTATACCGATGAAGGTTATGTACCCGGTGTTGATATTGACTTAGACCTTAATGTCTGGTTTGAATAAGAAAACCCCACTAATACGGTGGGCGCGGGGGTAAAAAATGGGCATAAATGTTTCGGGATGGAACCTAAACTTTAATTATGCGGCAATACTAATATGTATATTGCTTTTGATATGGTATTTTGATAAGAAGAGGATACCTATAGATGTGTCTGCATTTTTTGTTAAGTTTATCATTTCTATTTTATTGTGCACATTATGTGAGGTTATGGCTGTAGAACTTTCTAAAGTCGGCGTGATAGGAGAATTAGGCTTTAACCTTTTAATGAGTCTTTATTCCTTCCTTGCAAGCATAATTTCTGTTGTATATGCGGGATTCCTGATGGTTTATCTAAGAGTAGAAAAATCCCATCAAAGACGTGTCAGAGCGTTTCTTTATACTGTTCTGAGCTTAACCTTTATAATTGATATTCTTACACCTTTCACTAAGATTGGTTTTTATTTCTATGGCGATAGTTATGAGATAGGGGCTTTCGGAGGCTTCTATGCACTTTTATCCTTATCTACAGTTATAACTTCTGTTGCTGTTGTTCTTAAAAAGAGAGATACTATATCCAATGCTAAAGCGGCAATGCTTATAATAAGCGAATTGTTTGGTACGTCAATGTTCGTCGTACAGCTTGCGTTTTCAATATCTCTTCTGCCTTTTAGTTTTTCGCTTGTGGCACTCACATTGTACAACTACATATTTAACCCGGTTATTTATCTTGATAATCTTACTAATCTTTACAACAAGGATTGTATGAGGGAGTGTCTTGAGATAAGATTTGATAATCATAAGGAATTCTCGCTTTTGTTCATTGCAATGGATGACTTCAAATACATCAATAAAACCTTTGGTGTAGATACCGGGGACAATCTGCTTGTTCAGGTTGGGAATTTTATTCGTCAGCTTGACAGCGATAAGCTGGTGTTTGAATATGGCTCAGATCAGTTCGCAGTTATTTGCGAAGAGACTGATGATGAAAAGATTCTTGATATGGCTGAGAGTATCCAGGCGAGATTTAAGCATCCGTGGTATACTGATTCTTCAGTTGGGGCAATGATGTCGGCATCTATATGTTATTTTAAATGTCCTGAGGATGCGGATAATTATGGCGGTCTTATTGAGATAATGGATTATTCTATGGCTATGGTTAAGAAAACCAACAAGGGTGGTATTTCTAAGGCAAGCGAGCTTGAGATTGATAAGTTACGAAGTGAAAAAGAGATTGAAAAAGCGATTAAGCTTGCTGTAGACAGGGAAGAAATTATGGTTTATTATCAGCCGATTTTTTCTGTTGATAAAAATAAATATAATTCAGCAGAAGCTTTGGTTAGAATTAATGATGAAAAATTAGGCTGGATTTCGCCTGAGATTTTTATTCCGCTTGCAGAGAAGAACGGTCTTATCGTTTCTATGGGTAATCTGATTTTTAAGATTATTTGCAAATTTATAAA
>JAFTFE010000173.1 GCA_017449765.1 Lachnospiraceae bacterium
CCTCTGAGGTCTTTCGCCTCTGAGGTCTTTCTTTTAAAAAGTTTCGTATAAATTTGCTTATTTGTCAACAGTTTTTTATACAAAAATATTGCTAAAAAATCAAAGCATATTTTCAAAATAATTAAGCAATTTTCTTATATTTCTTATCACAGAAAGATTATAACACATAAGGTGCAACAAATCTGCCACAAACACCGTTCTTTACCTTTCATCTGCTTACTTCAACAGGCACATTATACATCCTTATATTTTCCTCTACATATTCATTAACTTCCTGCCTTTCGTATTCGTCAAGTTCCTTATCTTTATTCTCCAGCAATTTATTAATGATATAAAGAGCCGATGCAAGAGTTCTGTCCTTGATTATGTATCTGTAATACTTAACTCCCCCCTGCACAAATGCATATCCCTCTGTCTTTATGCCGAGCTTTGCAAATTCATCATAATAATATAAAAACTTAGCATAGCAATCTTCTGCATACTGTGACATTTTTTCTAAATCAAGTGTACTTGCATCAAAGGTAAATATCGCCTTTGCGTCCCATACTCTCTCATATACACCTACACATTCAAGCTTAATGCTTGACCTTGCTATATCTGTCAATACATTTAGCATATCTGAATACTTCTTTAATTTAGGTGTATCTTTTTTAATCTTCTTGGACGGATAATTCTTCGGTAACTCTTCTTCAAAATATATGCTCTTTGAAATTCTATCCATAACCAAAGTGTTTTCAAGTTCGGAAGATAAATCATTTATTCTTTGTTCCATCATCTTCTTGGTTGCCTCATCTTTAATTAATGATGATGCAGTCTTTACGCTTTCAATCTCTTCCTTTTTATCTGCCCAGTCTTTTATAAAGTCCATTAAATCAGGATTATCAAATTTTATGGATATTGTATCCTTTATATATTTACCCTCGCTATCCTTTTCTCCGGTAAACCTGATATTGCCCCATTCTCCGATACTATAAAGCCACGGATAGACATCAACGGAATTATCAATACTGTAATCCATAAGTGCAGCAGGACTTATATGCAGTGCCAAAGCAAAATTTTCTATCAATTCCTTTTTAGGCAATCTTTCGTCAGCTTCATATTTCCTGATTGAGCTTGCCGAAGTATGCGTCAATTCCGCAAGACTCTCCTGTCCTATTTTCTGTTTTTCTCTGTAATATTTCAATTTTTGTCCAAAAGTCATTTTACAACCTCTTTTCAAAATAATTATTAATCTTAGCTTTGTATGTCAATTATAGCACACTTTAATTGATTATAATACAATAAATTTATAAATTTTGAAATAATTTAATAAAACGATTGACAATAAATCAATTTGGTATATAATAGGATTAACAATATTTTTGTTAATCAAAGATATTTAGTTTCAAAAAATTATCTATCATGTAAGAAAGGAGGAACTGATTATGGATAAAATACTTGAAACCTACGACGATATTTTACTTCCTGAGGATTTGCAGGAAATTCTTCATACCGGAAGAAATACTGTCTACACTTACTTATCAAAAGGAATTATTAAGTCAATCCGCATAGGCGGTAAGTACAGAATCCCTAAGCTCTATCTTATTGAGTTTCTTTATCCCAATAAGCCTGAGCTTTTGGAAAAAGAGGCAGGTGATTAATTATGGCAAGACCTAAAAAAGATGGTAATCGTGCTACGGGTATATATGGTAAGCATGGTTCATTGTATGTAGTATTAAGCCATACTATCATCAGTGACGGACAAAAGAAATATAAAAACGAATGGATTAATACCAATCTTGCCGATACAACCGCCAACATTAAGAAAGCATCAGAGATAAGAGAGATTATTTTAGGACAAAAGTCCAATAAAGTATCTGTAGATAAAAATATCACTATGTCAGATTACATAGATATATTTCTCTCTGAAAAGCAAAGAGAAGTCGCTGATACAACCTATTCCGGTTATTACAACAGGTCAAGGCATATATCAGACTTCTTCAAAAAAATAAAGGTTAAGGATATTCACAAACACGATATAGAGGTCTTTTTAGATACACTTCTTATAGAAAAGAACCTTGAAGCCCGTACAGTAAAAGATATAAGGAGATTATTTCATCTCATTATGAATAAAGCTGTCGAGGATGGAGTAATTGTGATCAATCCTGTAAAAGACCTTAAGCTTAATAAAAATTTATTAGCAGAACATTCAAAAGCACAAATTGATGATGATTTTTTCTCATACGATGAAGCTATACTATTTTTAGATAAAGCAAAAGAACATCCTTTATATAACCTATTTTACTTTACATTATTCTTTGGACTACGAAGAAGTGAAGTCTTAGGGTTAAAATGGAGCTGTATTGATTTTAGAAATAAAACAATGAACATAACCCATACGGTTACCAAAGGTACAACCATTAACCGTCTAAACACAACCAAGACTGAAACAAGTCAGCGTTTTTATCCTCTTAGCGATACACAAATCGAATTATTAGAGAATTTGAAAAAAATTGAAAATGAAAATAAAAGGCTTTGTGGCAACTGTTATAAAGATAACGACTACATATTCAAACACATAGACGGAAGTCTTTTTTATCCGGATTATCCGTCAAAAGCCTTTTTAAAAATTATAAAAGCAAACCCTGACCTACCACAACACATTACATTTCACGGATTACGTAAATCCTGCGTATCAATCTTAGTACACGAGGGATACGATATAAAAAGCATACAGAACTGGGTAGGACATGCAGACATTGATACAACGTTAAAGATATATACTAAGATAAAAAATATAGATGCTAAGAAAGAGATACTTGATGGCATGTCTAAGAAACTTCATTCATAAGAATTCTATAAAAAAAATAGCTTAAAATAGTCTTTCTCAAAGGTTAGTTTTTTGAAAATTATTAAAATTCTTAGACAAATTCTTAGACAAATAGGGGTTTTTGAAAAACCCGATTTTTCAAAAACCCCCATTTTAAGCCAATCGATGCGACAGGATTCGAACCTGCGACCTCTGCGTCCCGAACGCAGCGCTCTACCAAGCTGAGCCACGCATCGTTATTTTTTAAAGCCGTCCTTGAACTTTTCAGTTCAAGGACGGCAGACTTTTTAATTAGTCAACTACGTATGGCATGATTGCTACGTGTCTTGCTCTCTTTACAGCAACTGTTAAAGCTCTCTGGTGCTTAGCGCAGTTACCTGTGATTCTTCTTGGAAGAATCTTACCTCTCTCAGATACATACTTTCTGAGCTTGTTTACGTCCTTATAATCTATAACAGCGTTCTTCTCTGCACAGAATACACAGACCTTTTTTCTTCTTCTGATAGGTCTTCTCTTCATTGGAGCATCTGCACGTTCGCCGCCTTTTTCTGCCTTATTATAAGCCATTTTATTTACCTCCGTTAATTTTACTTAAATGGTAAATCGTTCTCAACTCCCTCAGGAATGCTCATAAAGCCCTCTGCACTCGCACTTGACGGTGCAGGTCTGTCCATTGGCTCGAAACCTGAAGCCTGACCGCTTCCCTTGCTTTCTACGAACTCATGGTCTTCAACTACAACGTCAGTTGTATAAACCTTATTACCATCCTTATTTGTATAACTTCCTGTCTGTATTCGACCTGTGACCGCTATCTTAGTACCCTGCTTTAAGTACTTCTCTGCAAATTCACCATTTCTTCCAAACGCTACACAAGAGATAAAATCAGCACTCTGATCATTATTAGCATCTCTTCTTCCGCGTCTGTCAACTGCTAATGTATATCTGGCTATCGCCAAAGGCTCTGCGCCTTGTGAATATCTTACATCCGGGTCACGTGTCAAACGACCGATTAATATTACTCTGTTCATAGGAATACCCCCTCTTATCTATCTTATTCTGCGTCTTTTCTAACACAAAGATATCTGATAACAGATTCCATAATACGAACATTAGCTTCAATCTGAGCCGGACTATCAGCATTTCCGTCAAACTGAATAAAGTAATAGAAGCCTTCCTTCATCTTCTGAATCTCGTAAGCTAATCTCTTCTTACCCCATTCTTCGACTTCAGTAATAGTACCGCCGGCTTTCTCAACTATAGCCTTAGCCTTCTCGACAACTTCTGCTCTTGCTTCGTCATCAATCTTTGTGCTGACTACCAACGCTAATTCATACTTGTTCATGTGTTGCACCTCCTTATGGTCTAATGGCCTCCGCTTTAAGACTGCGCCCATTCACAATCCTTATCGGAAGCAAGGAATATATAAATAAAATATATCACAGAGATACATAATATCATACGGCATTCAAAATATCAAGGAATTTTTTCAAAAATAATTCATCAAATCTTCATAATACCTTTATTGACTTTTAAAAAGAAAATATATATCATTTTATTATGTTTATTATGAATTTACATAATCAACAAATTTATTCAGACAATAGACGATAAAAGCACTGTTATTTAAGGAGAAATATAATGGTTTTTAAATATTTTAGCACATTTATCGGTCAGCTTCAGGAAGATTTTATAAGAAAGG
>JAFTFE010000174.1 GCA_017449765.1 Lachnospiraceae bacterium
CAGGAGGCAATAGATTTGATCTTGGCATACTCTGTTACTTCGCGCAGATATGGGCAAGTGATAACAACGATGCGTTATGCCGTGCTGAGATACAGACAGGATACAGCTATGGTTATCCTATGTCTACAGTCAGTGCACATGTATCTTCGTGCCCTAACCACCAGACACTTCGTATCACACCGCTTGAGACGAGATTTAATGTAGCAAGTTTCGGTATATGCGGCTATGAGTGCAATCTGGTAGATATGAATAAGGAAGAGCTTTCTGCAATAAAAGAGCAGATAGCAGTATACAAGAAATGGCGTGAGGTGCTTCAATTCGGAAACTTCTATCGTGGAAGAACCTTCTATGCAAAGGATGCTTCGCATCCGAGTGAGGTACTTGATAACGGACAGAATAACTTCGTAGAATGGACCTGCGTATCTAAGGATATGGATAAAGCTGTCGGTATGATAATGCAGAAGCTTGTTGCACCGAATACACAATATACCTATTATAAGCCGTTGGGACTTGATGAAGATACCCTGTATCACTTTTACAACCGC
This sequence comes from Lachnospiraceae bacterium, assembly GCA_017449765.1. Classification (GTDB taxonomy): domain Bacteria; phylum Bacillota; class Clostridia; order Lachnospirales; family Lachnospiraceae; genus Coprococcus_C. Next base: position 546 of record JAFTFE010000174.1, read on the forward strand.
AAGCTTAAATACAATGTCAAAAATTTCGGTGATTTGGTTAATACCGCAGCACCGTTTCATATCAAGCAGGATTCACTTATGCATGACATAGTGGCTAAGTTTGTCAAGATGAATGGCGAGACGGAGGATTACACAGTCTATGGTGATGCTTTGATGTATGGCGGCGTGAAGCTTAAACAGGGATTCAGCGGCACCGGCTATAGTGATGAGGTAAGATATTTCCAAGACTTTGGGTCGAGGATATATTTTATGGAGAAGACGGAAGAGTAGATAGATGTTTTGCGCTATAAGGGTGCGGTGGATATGGCTCTTGGACAATGAAAGTTATATAATATGCCGTATGTCTCAAGGCTTCGGTGTTATAAGGGTTTGCCAAGAACGCGCTCTCGCTCGGATAAAAACGTAAAGGATACTAAAATCAAGCTGAGAGTAACATATAATTACTATTCGTAAAATATGTTCCTCTCAGCTTTCTTTAAGTACCTACGTTTTTATACGGTTCTTCGGCAAAACCCATAACCCCTACGCACTTTGACATACGGCATATAGATATATTGTTTGATTATGTCCGAGAGCCATATCCACTGCACCGGCTTGAACATCACGATACCGTGATATTCAAGCTGATAATATCAAGATTATATTATATTTCAAATTTGTATGGTTTGACAAAATAAAATGTTGTTAGTATATTAACAATTAGAAAAATCGGGATTAATATATTTTTTATGTTTGAAAATCGTAATTACCTATAAGAGTAGATTAAAGTACATTCTTATAGGTAATTTAGAGAAAAAATCCGCTCGTTTCGTATAATTTTTACCTATAAAAATGACTTAAAAGTATATTCTTATAGGTAATTTATACAAATTCCAGTTTATATATTAGCGTATGAGTTTATCTGCTATTTTTTGAAAATTTTGGTTGACATACGCAAATCAGTGTATTATACTAATTTAGCGTGTAAATTGACAGAACTCTGCATATGGACATAGCCCCGTTCGTTGCAGGTTTAGATACAGACCTAATTTGATTATATTTCCCAATAATTGATGATGGTCTTATACACTGACTAAGGATATTGATGAAAAGCTGTTTCGGACATTTCGGTAAATGTAATTGATATTTGAGGTTAATATTTGAATATTTAAGGAGGAACCACGATGAAGAGTTTTATGGCAAGCCCATCAAACATTGAAAGAAAGTGGTATGTAGTTGATGCTACAGGACATACATTAGGTCGTCTTGCATCAGAGATTGCAAGCATTTTAAGAGGTAAGAATAAGCCTACATTTACACCACATATTGATACAGGTGATTATGTAGTAGTTGTAAACGCAGATAAGATAAAGGTAACAGGTAAGAAGTTAGACCAGAAGATTTACTATCATCATTCAGATTATGTTGGTGGTATGAGAGAGCAAACTCTTAGAGAAAAGCTCGACAAGAAGCCGGAAGATGTTCTTTATCTTGCAGTAAAGGGTATGCTTCCTAAGGGACCTCTCGGCAGAGAGATGATTAAGAAGCTTCATGTTTACGCAGGCCCTGAACATAAGCAGCAGGCACAGAAGCCTGAGGCTTTAGAGATTAAGTATTAGTAAGGGAGGGAAATTTCATGGCTAAGAGTTCAAGATTTTACGGAACAGGAAGAAGAAAAAGCAGCGTAGCAAGAGTTTACCTCGTACCTGGTACAGGAAAGGTAACTATCAATAAAAAGGATATGGAGGAGTATTTCGGTTTAAATACTCTTAAGGTTATAGTTAATCAGCCATTTGCAGCAACAGGCACAACCGGTAAATATGATGTGCTTGTAAATGTACACGGCGGTGGATTCACAGGTCAGGCAGGTGCCATCAGACATGGTATCTCAAGAGCATTACTTCAGGCTGACCCTGAATTCAGACCTGTATTAAAGAAGGCAGGCTTCTTAACAAGAGATCCTCGTATGAAGGAAAGAAAGAAGTACGGCTTAAAGGCTGCAAGACGTGCACCGCAGTTTTCGAAAAGATAGTCATATCTGCGATGGCAGGTTCAAAGAAGGACGCTGGAATATTTATATTCCAAGCGTTCTTTTTTTGTGCCTGCCATCATAGGATGGCTGAAACGACCGAGCCGTAGGGAATCGGAGGCGAGGTTCGTATCAGCCATCGCAGATATGACCGAAACAAGCGTATTGCTCAGCATAGTTTCTCATAACCTCATTAATTTTATTGATTTGTATAAAATAATATAGTATTATTTTATTAGTCTAAAAATATAGATTAACAAAGGAGAAAAAATGAAAGAGAAAACATATACGTTTACAGTTTTTTTAATTAAAGATTATGTGAAAATTTTTGAAAATTGCATAAAAAAAGAAGCGCCTGTAGAATTTATAGAATTAAAAAAAGAATTAGACCTTGATGGGAAAGTTGTTGTTTCTGATAGTTCTGTTAATAAACCCAAATGGACTGAAATAATAGATTATTTTTCTGATAAAGAAATTGAAATTGATTTTAATGTTTCTAATAAGGCTCTTCTATTACTAAGAATTAATGGAAGAATATTTGCATTAACATTTGGATATGGACGTTCTTTTTTAATTGATGAAAATATAGAAAAAGATTTTGGCTTAAAAACTGCTTTAAATTTAATTGATACAAATAAGATAAAAAGTATTAATTCAGCAACAATAGAAGATTTAGTTGTTTATACTCAAAAACAAAGCGGATTTGCGACAGAACAGAGTAATTTTGATATTAATACAATTAATGATATTATGACTTCGGTTACCGGCACAACAAAAAATGATTCTCTTGCAACAAGAATTAGTGGAAAGGATTCGTTGCTTGTTACAATAAAAATGTCAATTAGTGAATTGAAAGAAAAACTATGTTATTTTCTAGATGCATATAATAGCGATTATTACAAAAAAAATGGATTTGATTGGATTGATAATATTGAATATTCCACGCTGGGCGTACCACCAATCCGCAATCGGATACCACTAGTCCGCAGCAGCGTACCACCTTGTTTTTGATGTTGCAATCCACGCAATAATGCAACTAATCCATACAATGATACCGATTCTGTCGTA
>JAFTFE010000175.1 GCA_017449765.1 Lachnospiraceae bacterium
CTTCCTTTACTTTCTGATGAAGAAAAGGAAGCTTTATTTGAGCGTATTGATAAGGGTGATAAAGAAGCAAGAGATGAATTTATCAAGGGTAACCTGAGATTGGTTTTAAGTGTTATACAGAGGTTTGCGGGCAATAATCCTGAGAATGCGGATGATTTATTCCAGGTCGGATGCATAGGTCTAATCAAAGCAATCGATAATTTTGACAGGAGTATGGATGTCAAATTCTCAACCTATGCAGTTCCTATGATTATAGGAGAATGCAGAAGATACATGAGGGATAACAATGCAATAAGGGTTTCACGTTCTTTAAGAGATATAGCATATAAGGCTATCTATACTAAGGATATGCTTCTTAAGAAGCTTGACAGAGAACCTACTACTAAGGAGATAGCAGATGAGCTTAATATGCCGGAGGAGGATATTATAAATGCTATGGATTCTATAGCTACACCGATGTCTTTGTTTGAGCCGGTGTATCAGGAGGGGCAGGATGTTCTTTATCTTATGGACCAGATTAGTGATAAGAAAAACAGGGAAGAAAACTGGGTCGAGAATATGTCTTTGCAGGATGCCATGAACAGGCTTGACGACAGGGAATATAATATTATTAAGCTGCGTTTCTTTGAAGGCAAGACTCAGACTGAGGTGGCGGATGAGATTTCGATTTCGCAGGCGCAGGTGAGCAGGCTGGAGAAGAATGCATTAAAAAGTATGAGGAATTACCTCAAGTAATAGATGTTAAAGCAGTATGGGCGTGGCGGATTTGGCTCCGGGCATTATTGTGTCTTAAATATATGCCCAAGAGTCAATTCCGTCATGCCAGCCATAATCACGATGACTCGTGATGTTATGGCTGATTATTTTGATATAGTAATCTTTAATCCCAGTGGCTTAAGCAACTTAAGAAGAGTAGAAAGATTAGGCGTGGTTTTAAAGGACTCTATTCTTGCTACAGAGGACTGAGGTATGCCGCATATTTCAGCCAAATCACGCTGACTTAATCCGAGAGCATTTCTTTGGTTAATTAATGTACTGATAATCCTCGCCTGTTCCTCAATTTCTTCTAAGTCCTTTCCGCTTTTATTATCTGTTTTTTTCACATATTCTTTATAATCATTCCAATTTCTCATAAATCAAAGCCCCTTTCTGTTTAAGTAGTCATCACGCTCATTTTTTGCTTTTTCTATCTCCCTGTGTGGTGTCTTTTGAGTCTTCTTACGAAAAATATGTAAAAGTACAAAAGTCTTTTCATCAAAGTAAAAATATAAAATTCGATTTTTACCGGGACGAAGTTCCCAAATATTATCTTCAATGTGTTTTGTAATATTATCCGGAAGCATTGTTCCATTATTCTGTAATAGTTCAATATATAAAGCTATTTGTTTATATTGTATGCGAGCATCTTTATTAGAATTTGATTTCTTACGTAACATTTCAAGAAAATCCCATATTTCTGATTTTCCATTTTCTCGCTCATAGAATATGATATTATATGCCATTGTATCCTCCAATCTGCATATTTCATATTCTTAATTTATGATAGCATAAAAGCTATCAGGAATCAAGAATATTTTTATAGAAATATTTATTGATTTTTTTGAGTAATAAAAGGGATAATTTCTAAAAAAGAAAATATATGCTAACGGAAAGAGTATATTATAATAAATTAAAAATGTAAATGGATTTTGTAAAAAGCAACAAATTGTGTCATTATTATTTAAACTATCGAGGCTATATTTTAAATGATTATTGCAATAAAAATGAAAAGAAATATAATTACTCTGTGAGGTGATAAAAATGGATAATGTTGTAAACTATTACGAAAATTATCGAGAGGAAGATAGATTATCTACAAACAACGCAAGAAAAATTGAATTTGTTACAACAACTAAAATGTTAGATACATTATTTGATAATAAAGCTGCTATACTTGATTGTGCTGCGGGAACAGGTGCATATGCTTTTTATTTTGCTGATAAAGGAAATCAGGTCACGGCTACAGATATTACTCCTCGTCATATTGAGTATATTAAAGAGATATTGAAAAGTAAATCATATAATATGAGAACAGAGGTGTTAGATGCGACAAATATGAATTGTTTTTCGGATGAATCATTTGATGTGGTATTAAATATGTAAAGAGAAGTCGATTATCGGTATGAGTAACCATGTTATAATAGTAGGAAGGAAAAATTAAGGATAGCCCAAACATCTCAATACATTTTGATGTTTGGGCTATAAATAAATTGATATTTTCTTATTACTTCCTTGCCACAATCATATATCGGTGTATGGTGCCTTCGATTACCCCTGTTTTCTCTATCTGATTCTGCATTTTTAATAATTGCTCAAAGCATTTATCAACAGAAAAATCAGGGAATTCCCATTCGATAATATGAGCAAACCATACAAACGCACCAATATCATAGAATCTAATCGGGCGATATGCTTCGCATGACTCTAATATTTCAAATCCTGCATCTATAAATGCCTGACTTTGTTCTTTGAGATATAGATTTGAATATGGCGGTTTTGTGTTAGGCAATACCATTTCCACAAGGTCTCTGTCATTATCTCCTCCGACCTGTTGTGTGATAAAAATGCCGTTTGTCTTTAATAGACTGTATATCTTTCTTGGGTCAAAATCTCCATGCCTGTTTATAATTATATCGAAGTAATTATCTTCAAAAGGAATTTCAGACGGATTGTCACATGCTCTTAAATCAATTCCCAATGGAAGTAATTTTTCCTGACATAATTTTACATTCGGAGGATAGCCCTCTGTAGCTGCTGTATGACTGTATGGATGACCGAGTGATAACAGATATTCACCTCCGCCGGTATCATAATCCAACAACATCATATCTTTGCGTAAGTATTTCCTCACGATAGAATCGTAATTCCAAGGTAAATCAGTGTTCTCCTCATAGCGTCCTTTAATATGAGAGAAATCCCAACCGTTAATATGTGCCAGAGACTCTTCGTGTTTCCATATTTTTTTATAATATTCAATGTTCATCATTTTTGCTCCCTTCAATAATAGAACTCGTACTATCTTGAACGGTGTAGCTCCTGACAACATAAGCCTTAGCCTTTGATTAACCTCGATACAATCTGCTGTCAGTTTTAGAACTGCACCGAGTATTTAATTCGTTTGTTCATTGATTACCTCCCAAAAACTTAGTTTAAAAAACTGACATATGAATTTTAACATAATTATATAAAGTTTGTTGCTTTTTGTCTCATTATGTAGTATGCTTTCTGACAAGCAGATTAATATCTTTAATAAATGTAAATATCATTTTAGGATTTCTCCTACAATCCAAAGAATTATCCTGCTTAATACCTCACTAAAGATAAAAAACTTAAGAAAAGGCAGGTGATGGATTTATTTGTATTTTACCTTGAAGATTATTGAAATTGAAAAAACTATATTGTACAATAAGGGGAATTATATTGAATGTACAGAATATATTAGCTAAAAGAATTGATACTGCTGATGATATGAGTTCATATGACAAGGCATGTAAGCAGATTCTTGCGAATAAGATTATACTTGCGTGGATAATGAAACACAGTATGAATGAATATTCGAGCTATAGGGTTGAAGAAATTGCCGATAATTTTATCGAAGGCGAGCCGGAGATTTCAAAAGATACATTACATCGTGATGAAAATTCTGCAGAATGAGTTCGGAATTCCTATGACAAAAAATTTAGAAAGCGGGGTGGCTGATGTGTGTAATTTGAGTCAGGGTATTGTTGATGAAACAACCATAGAACATTTGAAAAATATGATGGAAACTACAGGCTGGGATGTTGATAAATGTATGGATATTCTAAAAGTTCCTACACAACCGGAATATCTAAGAGAGTATTATAAAGAAGAAATATTTGATACGGATATTGCATAATAATTAAGGCTGAAAACGTGTCATCTGTCCTTGGGGACGGGGATTAGGGGCGAAAATGAATTGAGTAAAACTTACTTCGTTTTCGCCCCTAACCCCCCTCCCCAATAATGTTATAAAAACTACTTGACAAATTATCCTACTTGTATTATTATCCTATTGTACTAAATGAATAATACAATAATACATAGATGATAAATTGTATGTAGGAGGTGATTGTTTGGCGTGGAAATTTGATAACAGTTCACCGATTTATCTGCAGATTATGGAGCAGATTAAGGTTATGATAGCCAAAGGCGAGCTCAAGTCGGGAGATAAGGTGCCGCCGGTAAGAGATATGGCACTTGTGGCAGGTGTAAATCCCAACACTATGCAGAAGGCTTTGTCGGAGCTTGAACGAGAGGGCATTTTATATTCTAACAGGACAGCAGGGAGATTCGTGGCTGATTTGGTTAATGAGAATGTAAATGTCAGAGAGCAGGTTTCAGAAAAGTATGTTGCGGCATATGTGGATAATATGCGCCGCTCGGGCTTTAGTGATGATGAGATCGTAGAGCGTGTTAAGACATATGTAAAAAAATAAGTATTTTTATGGAGGAATAATATATGAGTAATCTTGTGGAAATATCCCAAGTTCAGAAAGGCTATGGGATAAAGAAGATAGTATTCACAGATTTGAATCTTAATTTGGAAAGTGGAAAGATAATCGGTTTGCTTGGACCTAACGGAAGCGGTAAGACAACGCTTATCAAGATGCTGGCAGGACTTTTAAAACAGGATATGGGTACGATAACCATTGATGGCAACACGATCGGTCCTGAGACTAAGGCGGTTGTCTCTTATCTCCCTGAAAGAACATATTTTAATGAAAGTCTTAAGATAAAATATCTTGTCAATATGTTCAAGGATTTTTACGCAGACTTCGAGGAGGAAAGAGCTTATTATATGATGGGGCTTCTTAAGATAGATCCGGAAACGGTTTTCAAGAAGCTTTCCAAAGGTAACAAGGAGAAGGTTCAGCTTATCATGGTTATGAGCAGACGTGCAAAGCTTTATCTTCTCGATGAGCCGATAGCGGGAGTTGACCCTGCAGCCAGAGATTACATTCTGCAGACCATTATCTCAAACTACAATCCTGAGGGTTCGATAATTCTTTCGACACATCTTATCCAGGATATTGAGAATGTGCTTGATGATGTTATATTTATAAAAGAGGGACAGATTGTATGTCATCAAAACGCTGATTCATTAAGAAATCAGAGAGGTCAGTCCATAGATGAGATATTCAGGGAGGTATTCAGATGTTAGGAAAGGTTATTAAAAACGAAATTATAAACAGATATAAGCCTATATGTTTAGCGTATATAATATTACTTGCTTTTAGCCCTATATGTTACTTTTTATCACAGGTTGCGCCGGATATTGATCACACATATATCACTATGTTTATATATTTGTTAATAGCGGCTTGGGGATTTACGGTTTTTGGAACAATAATTTTGATTTGCATATATCCTATGGTAGATTTCAGAAATCGTGTATTTAAGGATCAGGGCTATCTTACCAATACCCTTCCTGTTAAGACATCAACCATGATGATTGGTAGGATAATAGTGGATATTCTAACCTATATAAGTGCCGCTATAGTAATTCCGTTCGCAATTTGTATAGCCAATATGGATTTTACTATTTATAAAAAATTAATTGAATTTTTATTAGACCTTATAGGTTATATAACTTCAGATGTAAGTTATGTGGTTGTGCTTATACTTGTAATACTTATACTTGTTACATTTCTTGCAGGTATGCTTTTGTCACAGTGGATGTTTAATGCGGCATATGCATTTGGACACGCTTTTTCGAATCACAAGAGAATAATGTCAGTAGTGGGTATGATTATATTTTATATTATATTCCAGATATTTTCGGTTGTTTTCTTATGGATTTTATCTGAAACTAATATTTTGAGTGATGTAGTTATAAATGAACGAACGGATTTATTTGATATTAATGCAGCAAATCGGTTCTTTGGTGTCATGAGTATATTTGAGGTTCTTGCAACCGCAGGCTTAGTCGCCATAACAAGCTGGCTTACAAAAAATAAATTAAATCTTGAGTAGAATTAATGCGGTGTACATTTGTTCATAATGTACACCGCTATATTTTTGCTATGAAGCTACGGAAGCTAATTTTTCCCTGACGGCTTCTTCTATAAAGCTGTTCAGGCTTTGATTATGGTTTAATGAATATATGGCGGCTTGTTTGTGGAGTTCACTCCCGATGCGGATATTCAGACTTCCTTTGTAAGCTACTTCAGGTTCAGAGCCTTCAGCTTCACAATGGCTCAAATAACAGTCTACTGCTTCGTGAAAATCATTTAAAAGCTCGGTTGCAGTTGCTCCGTCATAAGAAATTAAAGAGCGTATCCCTTGAACCTGTCCGAAGAAAAGCTTATCCGGCTCAGAGAATTCAACACTCCCTATATAACCCTTATATTCCATTGTGTTTTTCATAATAATCCCTCCTTTTTCAATGTTTTAAAGAGTTGTTTTTTCTGATAGGCAAGAAGCTCTTTACGTGGATGTGGTTTATGAAGAAAAATTTTAGGACTGTAATTATCACTTATGAACATAACACGTGAACCGCTTGTTTTCCCTTTGTTATCTTTATAGTATGTAAGTTGATTAAGCAGGGTTTCTGCTTCGTCAAATGTAAAAGAACTGTTTTTTGATTTTAATTTTCTTATCAATTTATCTTTTTGACTCAATAATATTTCCTCCTAAAATATATCATATTTTTTTGAAAAATGCAACTAAAAATAGTTGCTAAATTGATTGGGGCAAGTAAGATAATTGAAGATAAGGTTTAATGTGTTGAGTTTAATATAGTAGAATATAAAAGTAAATAGATTTTGGAAAAAGCAACAAATCGTGTCATTTTTATGCAAACTGTAAAAATTATCCCTTGACAAATTATAAAACAGTGTTATAGTTGAAGTAGAACAAATAGAATACTGATATTAAAAAATATGACGATATAATTGTTGTAATTCTTTTTAATTCAGGTAAAATATTGATTATAGAAAGCGAGGGATTGTTATGGATGCAGAAAAATTCACAAGAAAATCACTTGAGGTTATAGAAAACTGCGAGAGATTGGCATATGAGTACAATAATCAGGAGATAGATCAGGAGCATTTGCTTTACAGTCTGCTCACTGTAGAGGACAGCCTTATCGCCAAGCTTCTTGATAATATGGGTATAAATCTTGAAAGCTTTTCTAAAGAAGCTGAGAAGCTGGTAGCATACAGACCGAAGGTATCGGGTGGCAAATTATTTACCAGTCCTGATTTTTCAAAGGCACTTATGCAGGCAGAGAAGGAAGCTAAGCAGATGGGTGATGATTACGTATCTGTCGAGCATATATTTTTAGGAATCCTTGATAAGATGAATAAAGCTGTGAAGGGACTTATACTCGGATACGGCATAACGAGGAATAAATTCCTTGAGGTGCTCGCAGGAGTAAGAGGTAATAAGAAGGTTGAAAGTGACAATCCTGAGGCAACCTATGATTCACTTAAGAAATACGGATATAATCTTGTGGAAAGAGCGAGAGAGCAAAAACTCGACCCTGTAATCGGCAGGGATTCAGAGATAAGGAATATTATAAGAATTCTTTCAAGAAAGACCAAGAATAATCCGGTGCTTATAGGTGAACCGGGTGTTGGTAAAACCGCTGCTATAGAGGGGCTTGCACAGCGTATAGTAAAAGGTGATGTTCCGGATTCACTTAAGGATAAGGAAATATTTGCACTTGATATGGGCTCTCTCTTAGCAGGTGCGAAGTACAGAGGAGAATTCGAGGAAAGGCTTAAGGCTGTACTTGATGAGGTGAAGGATTCTGATGGTAATATTATTCTTTTTATAGACGAGCTTCATACGATAGTCGGTGCCGGTAAGACGGAAGGTGCTATGGACGCAGGCAATATGCTTAAGCCTATGCTTGCCAGAGGAGAGCTTCATTGTATTGGCGCAACCACGCTTGATGAATATAGGAAATACATTGAGAAGGACCCTGCGCTTGAGAGACGTTTCCAGCCGGTTATGGTAAATGAACCGACGGTTGAGGATACCATATCCATATTAAGAGGTATAAAGAATCGTTATGAGGTCTTTCATGGTGTAAAGATAAGCGACGGTGCCATAGTAAGTGCTGCAACACTTTCAGACAGATATATCACGGACAGATTCTTACCGGACAAAGCAATTGACCTCATAGATGAAGCGTGTGCTATGATTAAGACTGAGCTTGATTCCATGCCTGCCGAGCTTGATGAGATAGACAGGAAGATTATGCAGATGGAGATTGAGGAGGCAGCTCTTAAGAATGAGGAGGATAACTTAAGCAGAGAAAGACTCGCTGTAATAAAGGATGAATTAGAGGAACTGCGTGAGCAGTCCAAGCAGATGAAGGCTGTCTGGGAGAATGAGAAAGCAGGCGTCGAGCATATAAGAGCCTTACGTGAAGAGATAGAGGATATTAACAATCAGATTGAGATAGCGCAGAGAAACTATAATCTTGATAAAGCAGCCGAACTTCAATACGGACGTTTGCCACAGCTTAAGAAGGAGTTAGAGGATTTAGAAGATAGTGTAGCCGGAAAGGACAGAAAACTCCTGCACGAGAGCGTAACAGATGAAGAGATTGCGAAGATAATCTCCAAGTGGACAGGTATACCGGTTTCAAAGCTTACCGAGAGTGAGAGAAATAAAACTCTTCACCTTGCGGATGAGCTTCACAAGAGAGTGGTTGGTCAGGACAATGCCGTATCACTTGTGAGTGATTCTATTATAAGGTCAAAGGCGGGGATAAAGGATCCTACCAAGCCTATTGGTTCATTCTTATTCTTAGGACCTACCGGTGTAGGTAAGACTGAACTTGCTAAGACACTTGCAGAGGCACTGTTTGATAATGAAAACAATATGGTGCGTATCGACATGAGTGAATATATGGAGAAGCATAGTGTCGCAAGACTTATAGGAGCCCCTCCGGGATATGTCGGATATGATGAGGGTGGACAGCTTACCGAGGCAGTCAGAAGAAAACCTTATTCGGTAGTTTTGTTTGATGAGGTTGAGAAAGCGCATCCGGATGTATTCAACGTGCTCCTTCAGGTGCTTGATGACGGACGAATAACTGATTCCAAGGGTAAAACTGTAGACTTTAAAAATACAATCCTTATCATGACTTCTAATATCGGCTCGGAATATCTGCTTGATGGCATTGATGAGAAGGGCAATATAAAGAAAGAAGCTGATGATATGGTAATGTCATCATTAAAGTCGCATTTCAGACCTGAGTTTTTAAACAGGCTTGATGAGATAATAATGTTCAAGCCGCTTGATAAGGCGTCAATAGGCGGTATAGTTGACTTGCTTGTAGCAGACCTTAACAAGAGAATAGCAGATAAAGAGATAAGGCTTGAACTGTCGGATGCAGCCAAGAACTATGTCATAGACTCCGGCTACGACCCGATATACGGAGCAAGACCTCTTAAGAGATACCTCCAGAAGAATGTTGAAACCTTAGTGGCAAGAGAAATACTTAGCAACAATCTTCATCAGGGCGACAAAATCATCCTTGACTACGACGGCAGCGAACTGTATATAAGAAATTCGTGAGAAAAACAAATTAAAAAAACATTTATTAATCCAACAATATAAAGTATAATATTAGTTGAAAATATCGTTCAAAATTTAAGTTGTATGACCTTGAGAAGTCTATAAGCAGGTAATATGAGCCGCCGGTAGTTAGTGACTTGAGACTATAAAATCATATAACGAACAAAGTGAGTTAATATGATTTTGTAGGCTTAAGGAACTTAGTACCGTTGCGTGCGAATCTTAGCGAGAGCGTGCCTGCTGTAGACTTAGTCAAGGTCATACAACGTGGGCTTTACAATGAGGCTTTATCAGGGGAAATAAATGTCAGAACCAAATATAAATGAAATAGAAGAATATGCATATAAATTACTTGAACTTGCCCGCGATACGATAATAGTCAGATATCGGTTCTTTGATGTGGCACTTTCAAGGATAAAGTTAGTGTCGAAACCGGGCTTAAAAGGCTTTTGCTGTGATGGCAGCACACTGTACTACGATGCTTTATATCTTATCAGAAGATATGCTGATGAGGATAACATCGCAGTAAGACTTTATATGCATATTCTTTTTCATTGTATATTTTCGCATCAGTATAATGTGAAAAAACTTGACAGAGACTATTGGAATCTGGCTGCGGATATAGCTGTGGAAAATATTATATTTGAATTGGATTTTGTGGCGGCTTTGCTTCCGCAAGATGCGGAGGAAAAGAAAATACTTGATATATTAAGACGAGATATACCTAAACTTACTGCGGATAGGATATACAAATATTTTATGGTACAGGGACTTTCTGATGATGCGAAAAAAAACTATGCGGAAATATTCAAGATAGATAATCATGATAATTGGATAAATGATGATAAAGAAGAAAAAATAATTATAACTAAGGAAGAGTGGGAGAAGATAGCAAGACGGATAAAGACGGATATAAAAACTTTTTCCAAGCATAAGAATACATCAGAAGCGCTTGAGGATAATATTGATGATACACTTAAAATAAGATATAATTACAGAGAAATATTAGAGCATTTTATGATTATGGGTGAAGAAATTAAATTAAGCGATGAGGAGTTTGATTACATCTATTATACCTATGGATTAAACAAATATGGAAATATGCCGCTTATTGAACCTTTGGAATACAAGGAAGAAAAGAAAATAAAAGAATTTGTTATTGTGCTTGATACATCCGCTTCCTGTCAGGGAGAAATGATTAAAAAATTTATCAGAAGAACTTACGATATTCTCAAAAATACCGAGAATTATTTTAATGAGGTAAATATACATATAATCCAGTGCGATGCTTCCGTACAATCTGATACTGTAATAAGAAATGAAGATGATTTCGAAAGATTTATAAAATCCGGCAAAATTATGGGTCATGGTAATACGGACTTTCGTCCGGCATTTTCATATGTAGATGAACTGATTAAGGACAAATATTTTGATAATTTGAAAGGATTAATATACTTTACGGATGGTTATGGTTTGTTCCCTGAGAAAGCACCGGATTATGATGTAATCTTTGCGTTTTTATACGAGGATAAATATAGACCTAAGATACCCGGATGGGCGATGCAGGTTGTTATGGAGGATGAGCTTAATGAATATTGAAGAAGCAAAAAACTACATTAAGAATACTGTGAAGCTGTATCTTAAAAAGGATGAATACGGAGAGTATAAGCTTCCGATAGAAAGACAAAGACCGATTTTTTTGCTTGGTGCACCGGGTATTGGAAAGACAGCCGTTATGGAACAGATAGCTGCTGAACTTGGCATAGCGTTGGTGTCATATTCAATGTCGCACCATACGAGACAATCGGCTCTTGGCCTTCCGTTTATAAAACATGAAAAATACGGTGATATGGAATATGATGTATCTGAATATACCATGAGTGAAATTATTGCTTCGATTTATGAGACAATGAGAGAAAGTGGGATAACTGAAGGAGTTTTATTTTTGGATGAAATAAACTGCGTATCAGAAACTTTGGCACCGTCCATGCTTCAGTTTTTGCAATATAAAACATTTGGCAGACACAGTGTACCGGCAGGATGGATAATAGTTACTGCAGGGAATCCTCCTGAATATAACAAATCCGTCAGGGAATTTGATGTAGTAACATTAGACAGACTTAAAGTTATGGAAGTGTCGGCGGATTATGAAACTTGGAAAAACTATGCGCTTGAGAAAGGAGTGCATAGCGCTATTATCAGCTTTCTTGATATAAACAAGGATTATTTTTACTATATGGAAACAACGACTAAGGGACGGTTTTATATCACGGCAAGAGGCTGGGAGGATTTGTCAGATATCCTTAAGCTTTATGAAGAGGATGGAATAAAGGCTGATGAAGCTCTGATTGGACAGTATATAAGGAATGATAATGTCGTAAAGGAATTCGGAACCTATTATGATTTGTTTAATAAGTACAAGAAGGATTATAAGATTGAGGAATTATTGGACAATGAGCCACAGGCGGATATTGTAGAAAAGGCTAAGAAGGCTGCCTTTGACGAGAGACTTTCATTGCTTGGAATGCTGCTTGATAATGTATTGATTGACATACGTGCGTCGGTTGAAATGCTGGATTACTTAAATGAATTAAAGCCGATTTTACAGGAGATTAAAGAAGCTGACAATATACGTAATAATAAAATTAATATACTGGAAGCTCAGCTTGATAATAGAAAAATAATTCTTGACAAAAAGAAAAAAGCCAATACATTAACTATGGAAACGAAGCTAAGACAGAACCGGATTATAGAATTTATAAGAAATTTGATTGATGATATCGGTAGTATTGACCCTGCTAAAGAAAATATTGATATATTAGAGATGTATAATAGGGAAATAGTTGTACGAATAAAGAAGAATTATGATAGTGAATTGGATAAATTAAAATCACAGGTTGAGAAAACAAGTCGAAGGCTGCATAATTTATTCTCATTTTCCGATACGGCATTTTCCGACGGCAATGAGATGCTTATCCTTGTAACCGAGCTGACAGTCGGTAAGGCAAGTTCAAGATATATCAGCACATTTGGTTGTGAGGATTATGATTTGTATAATTCCAAACTTATGTTATCAGACAGAAAAAATGACATAAATAAGAAATTAAATAATTTGTTATAAATGTTGTTTTTGCTGTGGCTGTATGTTAAAATTAAAATGTTAAATATGTGTTACGTTTTGTTTAAATATGATTTTTAATATGAAAACTGTTATAGAGGAGAATGTACGTATGAAAAGGAAATTGATCTTAAGATTATTGTCGTTTTTTGTTGTTTTCTCAATGGCTTTATCAATTAATAATATTGATTCTCATGCTGAGGAAGAATATACAATAGTAGTAAACGTTACGCAGAATGTTGTTACAATATATCAAGCCGGACAGCCTGTCAAAGCGATGGTGTGCTCGACAGGAACATACACTCCAAAAAGCGGTACATACAGGACAAGCAGTAAGTATCGTTGGCATGCTTTGGTAGGAGGTGTCTACGGACAATATTGTACAAGAATAACAGGTCAGATATTATTTCATTCCGTTCCATATACAAGAAATGGTGATGAAAGTTCGGTTGAGTATTGGGAATATGATAAGTTAGGTACATCTGCATCGTTAGGGTGTGTGAGACTTTGTGTTGAGGACGCAAAATGGATATATGATAATTGTCCGAGTTCCACCTCTGTAACATTTGTTACAGGTGACGATATGCCGCTTGGCAAACCGACATCTTATATAATCTCGGATTCGCCTGAGAGATTTCGCGGCTGGGACCCTACTGATCCGGCAGACAATAATCCTTGGAATATTATGAAATATGATTCCTGTTTTGATGCAGTATATTATGCAGACAAATACAGTGATTTAAAGAATATATACGGCTATGATGATAAAATGCTTGCTGTTCATTGGGTAACCAGGGGAATTAATGAAGAAAGGCAGGCGAGCAGTGAATTTGATATAAAATATTATAAGAATACATATTCAGATTTAAGTTCAATATTCGGAAATGATAACTATGCCTATGTGTTACATTATATTCACAATGGAAAATCTGAGGGCAGGGCAGCTACTCTTGAGGATGATGGGACGTTATCATCAGTATATAACGGAGTTGATTATAGTGCGGTATATGATTATACCTATTATATTAACAGATATAGTGATTTGAAGGAAGTTTTTGGAGACAATCAGACAGCAGCCTTTTTGCATTTCGTTGATTATGGAATGAAAGAAGGACGTCAGGGAAATGAAGAATTTGATGTTATTGCATACAGAAATGCATATCCTGATTTAGATGAGGCATTTCAGGATGAACTGCCAAAATACTATTTGCATTATATAAACTCAGGAAAAAATGAAGGCAGAAAAGCTGTAGAGGAAGATTTTCCTCAGGAAGTCGTAACCGAATATAATGGTATAGATTATAGTGCAGTATATGATTATGATTATTATATAAATAATAATCAGGATGTATATAAGGCATATGGCGACAATTATCTGGCTGTACTCAAGCATTTTGTTGATTATGGAATGAGAGAAGGACGAGTGGCGAGTGATTCCTTTAACATTATTTCGTATAAGACAAGATATCCGGATTTACAGAACGAATTCGGAGATGATAATGAGAGGTATTATTTACATTACATAAATAACGGTATAAAAGAAAATAGGATTGGAAATTAAGAAGATGCATAAGATAAAAAAAATAATTTATATGTCTGCGTGTATGTTTCTTATATGTATGATGTCAGCTTGTGGTTCGAAGAACAATAGTGATGTCACTGGGACAGATGTAACAACCGAAATGGAAAAACAAATCACTACCGAAGCAGAGAAGACTACGGAATTAACTAAAGATGGCGAAGGTTTTTATGTTACGGATGATTATGTTGCAACTGTCGGAGACACTATTAATGTAAGGGTTTCACCATCTACAGATGCTAAAATTTATTCGCTTTTGGGCGGTGGCGAAGTTTTAAAAAGAACAGGATATAATGATGAGTGGACGAGAGTTGTTTTAGATAATACTAATTTTTATATACACTCGGAACTGGTGGAAATAACGGATGCACCTCCTGAGCCTGTTGAAGAAGATACAGCAACAGATTCTGATGTTGAAAAAGTCGTGCTTGACAAAATTATTGTTATTGATCCGGGTAATCAGGCTAATCCAAATATGTCACAGGAGGCAATTGCTCCTGACAGTGATATAACTAAGCAATGTGCTACCTCCGGAAATGTGGGTGCGACATTTGGAACTAAGGAATATGAGCTTAATCTTATGTATGCAAAAGCGCTCAAGTCAGAATTGGAGAAAAGAGGCTATCAGGTTGCGCTTACAAGAGACGATAATTATGTTGATATGAGTAATCAATCGAGAGCTTTGTTTGCTAATTCATCAGGAGCTACAACATTTATAAGAATTCAGATGAATTATAGTGCCAATAAAGAATTATCCGGAGTAATGGCTGTTACAATGACGGGTAATAGTCCTTATAACAGTGATTTATATTCAGACAGCTATACGCTTGCGACAAGAATATTGCAGGGAATAACAGCAAAAACCGAAGCCGTTAATCATGGTATTTACGAGACGGATGGGCTTACAGCGGTTAACTGGAGTAATATTCCGGTTGTTGTTATTAATTTGGGTTACTTAAGCAATGAACAGGATGAAACCAACCTTATTGATGAGAATTACTTTAATGATATGGTTCTGGGGATTGCTGATGGTATAGATTATTTTTATGATAATTAGGAGGAAAGGGTATGAGAGAGTATGTGTTGATTGGGGATTCAACCGAGGATTTGGATATTAATGTTGTTAAGACGCTTGATGTAAAGCTTATTCCATTTTCATATTCAATAAATGATGAGGTTATAAACTATTATCTCGATGAACGTGACGGAAATATATCTGACTTTTATGACAAATTAAGAAAAGGAGCAATGCCTGTAACATCACAGGTTAATCCCGATACGTATAAAAAGTATTTTGAAAAAGTTGTTGAGGAAGGAAAGGATATATTATACCTTTGCTTTACATCGGGTTTAAGCGGTGCATATCAATCTGCCGTTCTTGCTGCAGATATGGTTATGGACAAATATCCGGATTCAAGGATAGAAGTTGTAGACTCTCTGGTAGCAAGTGTCGGAGGTGGAATACTTTTATATGAGACAGACAAAAAAAAGAAAGAAGGCTTAAGTATTGATGAATTAAAAAGCTGGATAGAGAATAACCGCCTTAATACAAGACATTGGTTTATGGTAGAGGATTTGTTCCATTTAAAAAGAGGCGGTAGAGTGACAACTGTAGAAGCGGTAGTTGGAAGCGCTCTAAAGATAAAACCTATATTGAGTCTGGATGAAGAAGGAAAACTTATAATAAAGTCAAAAGCTCGAGGAGTCGGAAAGGCTCTTGATTATCTTGTTGAAAGAGTTGCTGAAGAACTTCCTGATCTTACTGATATAAGATTTAATATAGGAAATGCCGATGCTTTGGAAAAAGCAGAAAAAATAAAATCAATGCTTATCGAGCGTGGAGCAAAGGAAGAGAATATATTTATTTCTCCTATCGGTCCGGTTATCGGTGCACATGTAGGTCCCGGAATGGCTGCTGTTGCATATATTAAGGATATTTATTAATAATTTAACATTTTTGTAACAATTGCTTGACATCTCATTTGGTAAATGTTACAATGCATTTGTAACATAATTGTAACAAATAAAAACAAATTTGTAATTTTATTACAAAATCAGGTGGGATTTTAATGAGTAACAGAACAAAGCATAAGCTAAGAAATCTTAGTATGTATATGAAAAAAGAAGTATTTAACGGCAGATACATAGTAAGAAATATTTTGGCAGCTACAGTATTAGTAACAGTATTAACAGTTATTTACGGATTGGGAAGCTTAATAAAAATTAATGATAAAGATGAGGCAGTTGTTGCTGATGTAGAAATTACTGATGAGAGTGTTGAAGATGCAGCTTCAATCAATATAGATACACCGAGTACAATAAATGCAGATTCAATAAATGTACTTATGGCATCGGTAGATGCAGGAAGTGAGGCAGACGTTGAGGCTGTAGGTGCTCAGATGATAGCAGATGCAGGTAAGGAATTTGATGAAAAGTGTGTTTCGATTTCGGATGATGTAAATATCAGAGAGGAGTCGAATACAGATTCAGCTATAGTTGGTAAGATGGACGATGGTTCTGTAGCTGATATTATTTCATCAGATGGAGAATGGCTCAAAATATCATCAGGTGGTGTAACAGGATATGTTAAGTCAGAGTATGTTAAGACCGGAAGCGATGCATATACATATGCTCAGGACTTCTATTCAGTAACAGGTTTGGTTACAGAGGATGGAGTAAATGTAAGAAGTGGTGCATCAACCGATTCTGAAGTTTTAACAGCCGCATTTACAGGAACTTCTTACGAGGTTGATAAAGAAGAGACAGAAGATTTAGACGGTTGGGTTTGTATAAAAATTGATTCAGATAATAAAGGATATGTAAGTGCTGATTATATTAACGTAACAGAAGGTTATCCTGTAGCATCTGCATATAATGAGATTTCTAATGAAGATGAAATTAAATCTGAATTAAAAGCAGAAGATAATATTCCGAAAACTGAAACTAAGGCTGTTGTAATTTCAGAGAATAATGAAAAAGAAGAAATCATTACAGATAAAAAAGAAGAGATTACAACTGAAGCAGAAATAAATAATGATAGTGAATCTGCAACAGAGGCTGATACAGAGGAAGTTGTAACAGAAGAAGTTGTAACAGAGGAAAATACAACAGAAGAATCTGTATCAGAGGAGGAAACTGAGGAAGAATCTGAGACAGATGATGATAATCAGGTTACGGTTGCCGTAACTGCCAGAGGAAGTATATCACTCAGTGAAGAAGATATTAATCTTATGGCTGCAGTTATGACTCTTGAATGTGGTAATGAATCATATGAGGGACAGCTTGCAGTAGCAAATGTCATTTTGAACAGATTGCAGTCAGGAAGCTGGGGAAGCACAATGAGTGGTGTTGTATATGCACCAAGCCAGTTTTCGGTAGTTAATATGTCAAGTTTTAATACATATATATCACCAAGCTGCTTACAGGCTGCAAAAGATGCCTGCGCAGGCACAAATAATATTGGTGGCTTCATGTCATTCAGACCGGTTTCAAATGTAGATACATCTACACTTGAAAGCTATACAATAATAGGAAACCATTGCTTTTTCTAAAAAAGCCCCAAGCTATAAATTATGAGCAGGAAGGGAGTCGTATTCCCTTCCTGTTCTTCTTTTTACACCAAAATAATCTTTATTCACAACATCTTTGTTGCATTTTCATATTACCTTTCCGATAAATAATTATGAATAGGTTTATTTTTATGCGTAAAAATATCTGACCGGAGGATGAAAAATGACTATAGGTGTATGTGATGATGAAAGAGAAATAAGAACATATATAGCTGAGAAAATAAGGTTGTATGATTCAGATATCAATGTAGTATTATTCGAGAGCGGAGAGAAATTAGTAGGATATAACGATAAGCTTGACATACTATTCTTAGATATACAGATGTCAGGTACAGATGGTATTAAGGCGGCAGAGCAGCTTCGTGCGAAGGATAAATCGTTAGTAATTATTTTTGTCACGGCTCTCACGGAATATGTATATAGGGCATTTGATGTCGGAGCCTTTAACTATATCTTAAAGCCTATAGATAAGGTGAAATTCTATGAAGTATTAAATAAAGCCGTTGCATATGTAAATAATAATCAGGAGGATAAAGCTGCTACAGAGGAGAATGATAGGGTGATGCTTATTCATTCTCATGGAGTTCATACGAATGTCAGGATAGATGATATAGTTTATGCGGAGGTATTAAACCGTAAGGTTACCCTTCATATGACGGACGATACCTACGAATACTATGGTAAGCTGTCAGACCTTGAAGCTCTCGCGGGAGATTCATTTTTCAGGGTTCACAGAGCATATTTAATCAATATGAAATATGTCAGATCATATAACGGAGACAGTATTCGGCTTACCAATGGAAATGTACAGATGTCTAAGGCAAAATATAAGGATTTTGTAAAGGCTTTTTTGAGATATACAGTAAAGGAATAAATGTGACATTATGGATGCTTGGATAAGTATGAATACAGCTGAATTGATTTTAAAAGTTTTTTCCATGCCACCTGTTTATATTATGGTATTTACAGCCTGTATGATATTCGGTATGTGGATAACCCCTTTTTTGTATAATAAAAAGGCGTGTCCTTATGTGGTTTTGGTATACACAGCAGCTGTGTTTTATTTACAGCTTGTTCCATGGAATACAAATAAAATCTGGGACAGACTGCTCGCACCGTCATTGGCATTTGCCGTTATGTACTTTATGGACAGAAGGAATATGAAACAGAAGATATTTCTGTGTGGTGTCTATGAGCTTATTACATGGCTGATTGCAGGGATAGCATCAGAGTTTAAGCTTTTTATGGGTGATATAACCGATAGTATAGAGCTTTTAAGGACAAGTATTCCTGCAATATTGATTTTTTTTGTGACAGACCAGTTATTATATATGGTTATTTTTATACTGATGGTTTATATGTCTGTTAAGCTATTAAAGAAAGTGTATAAACGCAAATACGAGGATTTAAGCCTTAATGAACTTATACTGCTTATGATACCGCTGATTACTCTTATACTCGTACGTCATATTATAAGTGCGTATTACAGCCTATGGATGGAAGGCGTTGCAAACGGAAGCATACAGGAGAATATTCACGCAAATATATACAGGCTTATGTTTTATATAGGGGCTTATATTGCCGTGATTTTATTTATTACTACTTATCAGAATATTAAGAATTATGAAGAGGATAAAAAGCTTGAAAAGCTGTTAACTGACAGGATAGAGGATACGAAATCACATATAAATGAGGTGGAGAAGCTGTATGTGGATATGCGCAGCATAAAGCATGATATGACCAATCATATACAGGTGCTTAAAACCCTGGTTGAAAAGAATGAAATTAAGCAGGCGGAAGATTATCTTTCACATATGGACAAGCAGGTGCAGGAGATTGGTCTATCCATAAAAACAGGTAATCCGATTACAGATATAATTATATCGGAATTTGATAAAAGATTTAAGGATGAAAACATCGATTTTAACAGCTCGTTTTTTTATCCTGATAATTCTAAGATGGATGCTTTTGATATAAGTATTATACTTAATAATTCCCTGCAGAATGCCTATGAAGCGGCACAGGGGCTCGATAATGCTTATGTCAATATAAGGTCATTTATAAAGAATAATATTTATATTATCGAGGTTAGAAACAGTTTTGAAAAAGAGCTTATAAGGGACGAGGATACGGGACTTTATTTAAGTGCTAAAGATGGGGACAATCATGGCTTCGGACTTAGAAATATCAGGACTGTAGCTGAAAAGTATTACGGAGATATTGATATAGAAGTTATTGAGCAAGGGGCATATGAAAGTGACGGGCATAATAAGAAACAAAATAATGAATTCAGACTCTTGGTTATGCTGCAGCTAACATAAAAATTATTCACAACATATTGAAAACCATTCACTACAAATCTATTTACATTGCTTATTTTTTATCCGAGAATAAGGATAAAGGAGGGCAAGGTTATGGGTATGAATGTATCAATTGTAATTATCGGTTAATTATAAAATGAAAAAAGCCGATATAAAGATAAAGAATAATTTCTTTATTTTATTAAATGAATATGAATTCGCTGATAAAATCGGATGGATTTTCGAGTGTTGTATTAGCTAATTTCATATATATAATAATGGGAAGGGCAGTTTTTTTACCCTTCCCATTTGCTGTTGTTAATAGTGACGTACAACTTCGAATCGCTCTAATTGTATATCTGTTTCTGTGGCAGATATACCGCCTTTTCTTTTGGCTATGGCAATCTGTTCATCCACGGTTTTTACATTGTCAAGATTCGGGAGCAGCAGTCCGCGACGCATACCCTTGCTGACTATAACCCCGTATCTTTTTACATCTAATTCATCCGCTGATGATATTTTTTCACGTTCGCCAAGGATGTCTACGCTGTACTCGAGATATTTTAACTCCTCAGGTGTTACAGGCTCAAAACGATTATCTAACGAACAGGCACTTATTGCATTACAGATAATCTCTTCTGCTATACAGGACTGAGTGGATGCTATCGTACCGATACATCCTCTTAATGAGTCTCCTATATGAAGCGATACAAAGGCTCCTGCCTGCTTTCCTTCAAGCTCCGATAATAACGTTTCGTCTCCTGATTTTAGTATCTGACTTATAGCAGATGCATAGTTTAATTTCTTTTTATTGTTTACATAATATTCTGTAGAAGCTCTTGCGAGTCTTACGAATAAATCCTCATTGGCTCGTTTTTCTTCAAGTCTTTTTATTTCTTTTTCTGCCCACTTATCCAAGAAGGCACGCTCTTCATTTGGTTCGTCATTTTCGACTACATAGGAGCATATACCATAGCCGACACCGGTTATATCTTCATGAGACATTCGTGTTATATTTATATTAGTCCTATCGAGTGCACCCGCCATCATTACAAAGGAGCGGTGTCCGCATTCGGCAGCGGCATCGAGGAAATTTTCATTAAAGGACAGCAGTTCGTCGAAATCGCCACGCCCCATCACATCCATTATTTTTTCATCATAGACAGGTCCTTCTTCTGTAAAACCATATGGACCATATTCCTTTAATTTATGTGATAAATCTCCGCTTGCTATATATACGACACGCCTTCCAAGCTCTTCGGATGCTCTTTTAATTGCCTGCCCTAATTCGTAATGAGTAGCAAGACTAAAGCCTGAAAGACCTATTCTGACTAATTTAAAATCAGTATATTTTTTTATTATGAAATAAAGCGGAACCATAGTTCCGTGATCTAAAGAAGCATCCTTCTCGCCTAACTTGCCTGCTGCTATATCAGCATCAATAGCCTGTCTGATTATCGCATTTACGAGTTCACGATCGTATTCCATATGGAAGCTTACCTCTTTGGCATCGAACCTTCCGAAGTTTCCGTCTGCATATTTACCCGGTGATATATGAAAATAGTCTCCATACATCACACTATGAGGAGAAGATATGATGATGGTATCAGGAGCAAGCTCACATATCATATCTGCAACCTTCTCATAAGCTTTCTTAGTTATTTCAATCTGCTTTTCGCTTCCTCTTCCTATCTCTGCTACTATCATCGGAGGATGCGGGACCATAAAACCAGCGACAATTCCCATAAAAACACCTCACTTTTATTCTATTGCTTTATAAAAAAATAAGACTACTTCAAAATTATATGTTTACCGGCGTTCATTGCATTAATTATAACATAGTTATTTTTGTTTTCAATTACAAATAAAATACAATCAATATTGCAATTATTCACATGTTCGGGTTATAATATTTAATCATAATACGAAAAGGAGCAGGAAGATGGTAATAACTGATGAAATCAAATACGTTGGAGTAAATGACCATCAGATTGATTTGTTTGAAGGTCAGTATATCGTACCAAACGGTATGGCATATAATTCATATGTTATATTGGATGATAAGGTTACTGTAATGGACACGGTCGATGTACATTTTACGGATGAGTGGCTTAAAAATGTTGCAGATGTGTTGGGAGACAGAAAGCCTGACTACCTGATAGTACAGCATGTTGAGCCGGATCATTCCGCAAGCATTGATGCTTTTACAAAAAAATATCCTGAAGCTATCGTGGTAGCCAATCAGAAAGCATTTGAACTGATTTATAATTTTTATAAATTAGAGTTTGGCGATAACAAGCTTGTCGTGAAAAACGGTGATATACTTTCAACGGGAGCACATACGCTTAACTTTATCTTCGCCCCGTTTGTTCACTGGCCGGAGGTAATGTTTACCTATGATGAGAAGGACAAGGTGCTTTTCTCGGCAGATGCATTTGGTAAATTCGGTGCACTTGATGTTGATGAGGAGTGGGACTGCGAGGCAAGACGTTACTATATAGGTATCGTCGGAAAATACGGTATGCAGGTGCAGAATGTACTTAAGAAGGCTGCAGAGCTTGATATACAGACGATATGTGCGCTGCATGGACCTGTACTTAAAGCGCCGCTTGACCATTATCTAAAGCAGTATAATACATGGTCTTCATATGGCGTCGAGTCTGAGGGTGTTATGATAGCATATACGAGTGTATACGGACATACTAAGGCGGCGGCTGAGCTTCTTGCTGAGGAGCTTACCAAGAATGGCTGTCCAAAGGTTGCGATAAATGACCTTGCCAGAGAGGACATGGCAGAGTGTGTCGAGGATGCCTTCAGATATGGAAAGATAGTTCTTGCAACAACTACATATAATGCAGGAATATTCCCGTTTATGAGAGAGTTCATCAATCATCTTACAGAGAGGAATTTCCAGAACAAGACTATAGGACTTATTGAAAACGGTTCATGGGGTCCTATGGCTGCCAAGGTTATGAAGGACATGCTTGCTAATTGCAAGAACATAACATGGGCTGAAAACAATGTAAGAATTTTATCTGCGGTAAATGATGAGAATATCGAGCAGATAAAGGCTTTAGCCAAGGAATTAATTTAGAAAAATGTCCATGGGGACGGTGGTTGAGGGTGAAAATTTTCGCCCCAACCCCGTCTCCAAGGGAAATGCACGTTTAGGGAGACGATGCTGGCACAAATTTTTTAAAAGGAGAAGAAAGATGGAAAAGAAATTATTTGACTTAACAGGAAATGTAGCTATTGTAACAGGCTGCTCGACAGGACTCGGAGTACAGATGGCGAAGGCACTTGCTAATCAGGGATGTAATATAGTTGCTGTTGCAAGACGTCAGAATCTTTTGGAAGAGGTTTGTGCTGATATTGAGAAAGAATATGGTGTTAAGACTATGCCATGTAAGTGTGATATCACTGATACTGAGGCTGTGAATGCTGCTGTAGATGCAATCTTAGAGAAGTTTGGACGCATTGATATCCTTATCAATAATGCCGGTACAGGTGCTGTTGCTCCGGCAGAGGATATTACGGATGAGCAGTTTGAGAATGAGCTTAATATCGACTTGGGCGGTACATTCAAATTCGCCCGTGCATGTGCTAAGAAGGCTATGATTCCTGCTAAGTACGGACGTATTATCAACATTGCTTCTATGTATGGTTTGGTTGGCAACAAGGTTGCACCTGCTTCACCTTATCATGCAGCTAAGGGTGGTGTGGTTAATCTTACCAGAGCACTCGCAGCAGAGTGGGGCAAGTATGGTATTACTGTTAATTCTATCTGTCCGGGATATTTCTATTCACCACTTACCAAGGAGACTCTTGACAGTGAGTTCTTCCAGGCTAATGCCAAGACTATGATTCCTATGGAAAGATATGGAAATGAAGGAGAGCTTGATACGGCTGCTGTATTCCTTGCATCACCTGCTACAACCTATGTTACAGGTGTGGCACTTCCTGTAGATGGTGGATATACCTCGATGTAAGCTTTGCAAGAAGAAAAACAAGCGACTGCGAAGCAGGCATTTGTTTTTTCTTGCAAAGCTTAACGAGCGAACTGCCTGCGTAAGCAGGCAGTAAAGCACCGAAGGTGCGGGTTCGCGAGTTAAAGCTTAAACCAAGCCGTCTGCGAAGCAGACAAGTGAGTGCCGAAAGGCACGTGCTTGCGAGTTAAGATTTAACTAAAATGTCCTTGGGGACGGGGGTTGGGGGCGAAACATCAACCCCGGTCCATTGGGACATCTTAACAGATATAATAAGAGTAAAAATATGGAGGAAGAAGAAAATGAGATTAAAAAGAATACTTACATCATTTTTATGTGGTGTTATGCTTGTAGTTGTAAGCGGCGCAGCAAACATTGATTCTAAAGCTGAAATTGCAACATCTATGGGAGAGGAAATTCTTGAAGAACAAGCGCAGGATGATTCGCTGCCTCGTTTAAAGAAATGTATAATATATAACGGTGATGGAAGTATTGTCGAATCTTATAAATATGAATATGATGAAGATGGAAATATGAAAAAAGAACAATGTCTCGATGAAGATAAAACCCCTGCCGGTTATAGAACATTCGAGTATGATGAAGATGGAAATGTGATATCATTTACAATTTATTACAAAGATGGAAGTGCTCATCCGGGCGCTAAATATGAATATGAAAAAAACGGAAATATAACAAAAAAAATATATAATGATGATAGTGTAAAAGCACCGGAAAGTGAAAATATGGCGCTTTTGTTATATGAAGCATTTGAATATGATAAAAACGGTAATGTGACAAAAAAAACAAGTGTTTGTACTAATGAAAAATTTAATTCTGAAATTAAAAATACATATGATGAGAATGGTAATTTAAAAGAATCTAATTCACATGATGGCATTTTTGGAGATAGTAGTTATAAATATGAATATAAATATGATGAAAATGGCAGGATAAAAAAGGAAACATGCTTTGATAATAATAATGATGGAAATCAAATTTATTATTATACTTACGAGTATGATAATAATGGAAATTTGAAAGAGGAATCATATTACTATGGCGTTGGAGATGAAATAACAGAAAAAAAATTATATGACTATGACGCAGATGGAAATTTGATATTATATACAGTTAAAGATAGAGATGATATTACCACTGAAAAAACTAAATATGATTATGATGAAGATGGAAATTTAATAAAGGTTACACCTTATAGATATGACGGAACTGTAGATAGTTATTGGACGTATGAATACTACTCATCAGATGAATCCTTACCTGGGGCTTCTACGATATCGGAAGATAGTTATTCAGAGATGTACCGCCTATATAATCCTAATTCCGGTGAGCACTTCTATACTGCGAATGAATCAGAGAGAGATACCTTAAGTGGCTTAGGTTGGAAGTATGAAGGTGTGGCTTGGAATGCTCCTAAGACTTCCGACACACCGGTATACCGCTTATATAATCCGAATGCGGGAGATCATCATTATACAACAAGTAAATCAGAAAGGGATAATCTCGTTGGATATGGCTGGAAAGATGAAGGCATAGGCTGGTATTCAACGGGCACTGACGGACAGGCACTTCATAGACTTTATAATCCGAATGCAACGGGTGCAGGTTCACATCATTATACAACCAGTGAGACAGAGAAGGATAATCTTGTAGGCTTAGGCTGGAGATACGAAGGTATCGCATGGTACGGCGGAAAGTAAAAATATATAA
>JAFTFE010000176.1 GCA_017449765.1 Lachnospiraceae bacterium
AAATATCGTTGTGAGTGTGTTATAATATTCATGGCGATTGGTTTCCTTTCAAAGTTAGGTGTTTTTTGTGGTGATTAATATTCTAACGGAACCAATCGCTTTTGTATAGTAGGTAGGTGTCACATCAATTGTAACCCTACAGTTTCAATTTCAGCATAAGATTTTTTCAAGTTGTAATATAACTGATATTATGATAAAATATTTATTATTATAATTTGTTAAAAAATTGGAGGAAACAATGATATTATATATTGATCCCGGAACCGGAAGTATGTTGTTTGCCGCTATACTTGGTGTTGTTTCTACAATTTATTTTTTTGTGCAGAAAATAATTGTTACGATAAAATTTTCTGTTTTTTCCAGAAAAGATATTTCTGATGATTCAAATAAAAAAGATCTTATTTTGTTCAGTGAAGGAAAACAATATTGGAAAGTTTTTAAAGGAATATGTGAGGAACTGGAAAAAAATAAGTTTCAGTGTGAATACTGGACTATGGATAGGGAAGACCCTGCATTAAAAAACGATTATAATTTTGTAAAATGTATATTTATCGGAAATGGTAATAAGGCTTTTGCAAGGCTTAATACTGCAAATGCAAAAAGAATAATTTCCACAACACCGGGACTTGATGTATATCAGTGGAAAAAATCACCCAAGGTTGATGAATATATTCATATTTTCCATTCTATTGATGAAGGCGTGGCATACAAGATGTTTGGGCTTGATTTTTATGATACTGTTTTCATGGTCGGGGATTTTCAGGAACATTTCATTAGAAAAATTGAAGAGATAAGAAATATAGAAAAAAAGAAACTGCTTGTAATGGGCTGTACATATATGGACGAATTGCTCAAACAAAAGGAGGATATTAAAATATCGGAAAAATCCGATTCGAAAATGTGTGTACTGCTTGCACCTTCATGGGGAAGTGAGTCATTGCTCTCAAAATATGGTGATAAGATAATTAAGAAACTTATATCATCAGATTACAGACTAATCATAAGACCTCATCCGCAATCATTAAAATCCGAGATGGATATGATAGAAGGCTTAATGAAAAAATACCCGGAATCGGATACTGTAAAATGGGACATGTCTCCTGATAATTTCAATTCCTTAAAGGAGTCTGATGTACTGATTAGTGATTTTTCAAGCGTAGTTTTTGATTTTTCTTTTATTTTTGAAAGACCTGTTGTCTATGCGAAGATTGAACTTGATTTATCAAAATACGATGCATGCTGGCTTGATGAACCTGTATGGAGATTTGAGGTACTTCCTAAGATAGGAATAAGTATTGAAGATGATGACGTTGATAAATTAGAAGATGAAATTGCCCAAATTGTTAAGAACAAAGAATTTGCAGAAAAAAGAAATGAATTTAAAAATCAGGTTTGGTGCAATCAGGGAAAGTCAGCTGAGCTTATGGCAGAATATGTCATGAATTAATTGTTATTTTGAGAAAGGATAACATTATGATAGTATATAATCTTATAATCCTACCCATCGAATATTTAATTGAATCGGTTTATTCAATATGTTACGGAATTACCGAAGAGATAATTCCTTCTATACTTGGCGTTAGTATTATAGTCGGATTTCTTACGCTCCCTATGTATAACAGAGCTGATGCTATACAGCAGGAAGAAAGAGACAAACAAAAAAGTATGGAAAAATGGGTGAATCATATAAAAAAGCATTTTAGGAAAGATGAACGTTTTTTGATGCTCCAGACATATTATCGTGAGGAGGGATACAAACCTTTATATACATTAAAAGGAGTGCTTCCTGTACTTTTGCAGATTCCGTTTTTTATAGCGGCATATCATTATTTATCTAATCTTAAATCTTTGGATGGAGCAGGTTTTTTGATAATAAATAATTTGGGCAAGCCTGATAATCTGATTAATATAGGTGGATTTAAACTAAATGTGCTGCCTGTTATCATGACTGTTATCAATATTATTTCCTCATCAATATATTCCAAAGAATTACGTTGGAAGGAAAAATGGCAGATTTATCTTCTTCCTTTTATTTTTCTTGTCCTTTTGTATAACAGTCCGGCAGGTCTTGTGGTATACTGGACATTCAATAATATCTTTTCCTTAATAAAAAATATAATAATTAAAAAAGTTAAGAAAGAAAAAGTTGTAATTATAGGTAAGGCTTTGGCAGCTGTTATCGGAGCTGTAGTTTTTTATCTTTTGATGATGGATACCGTTAACACGGGAAATAATCCGAAATTTATTAAAAGTATCTCCTCAGCACTTGCTATAATTATTTATGCGGCTCCGCTTGCGTATCATATGGCAGTAAAAGAGAATAAGGCTAAAAGTCTTGCGTTTATATTTGAATCGGAAAATAAACAAAAGGCAAGTCCCGGAATAATAGTAGAGGAATTGCTGTTGACGGTAATTTACGGAATTTTTATTCCACTATCGGTGATTGCATTATCACCTCAGGAATTTGGAACAGATTTTTCGTACAAATTATTTGAAAATGTTATATACGCCTTTGTATTTTATTCGGGTGTCTTTTTAGTATGGGTAAATATTATATATTTATTTTCGAAAAACAAGGAATTTGTTCGCAAAATATTATTTTGTCTGATATGTTTCAGCGTGATAAATAATTTCTTTTTTACAAACGGACTTGGAATAATCAGTACATATCTTAGATATGAAGCGATACCGGGATTTTCATTTATCTTATTAATAGTAAATATAATTATTCTTGTGCTTGTTGTGTTTACGGTATTTATTGTATCAAAAAAATGGAAAAAATTTATTACATCTGCGAGTTTGGCACTATTGATAGGTTTTGTAGCGATTTCTTCATATGATTTGACGGTTATAAATAAAAAATTATCCGGTACATATATTGAGAAAAACGATGATACATATGTATTTCATCTGAGCAAAAACGGACAGAATGTTATAGTTATTATGCTGGATAGAAGCATGGGAGCTTATATACCGTTTATAATGAATGAGAAACCGGAATTACTTACAAGCTTTGATGGATTTACTTTTTATCCTAATACTATTTCGCTGGGTGGTTTTACGAATTTCGGTTCTCCGGAGCTTTTCGGCGGATATGAATATACTCCTAAGGCTATTAATGAGAGAGCAGATGAAAAATTGGTGGATAAGCACAACGAAGCTCTTAAGGTCATGCCGAAAATTTTCATGGATAATGGTTTTGACGTTACTTTGTGTGATCTGCCATATGCAAACTATAACTGGATAAGCGATATGTCAATCTTTGATGAGTATCCGGATATGCATACTTACGTACTTGAACAAAATGCAGTGAGTGATGTGGTTGATGAAAAAGACCTTGAGAAAATTGAAAGACATAATTTTATAGGTTATTCTATCTTTAAGACATCACCTATATTTGCGAAAAGACTCATATACGATTCCGGAAACTATATGAGCATACAAAGATCATATTATGTATCGGATGCATTTTCACGATCATATGCGGTTTTGGATAATCTTCCTGATATGAGTATTGCTGTTGATGATGGAAATTATTTTATAGAAATGAATAATAATGCTACTCATGAACCTTGTGAACTCCAGCTTCCTGATTATGTGTTTAAAGAAAATATTAATAATTCCGAGTATACTTATCCTGCAAGTGTAACCGTAGATGGCGTAACTATGGAATTCAATGATGTTGATGATATAGTTCATTATATGACCAATATGGGAGTGTTTATCAAGTTGGCTGAATGGCTTGACTTTATGAAAGAACAAGGGGTATATGATAATACGAGAATAATTATTACTGCCGACCACGGAAGAAAACTCGGACAGTTTGAAAATATGATAGTAAATGATGAACTTGATGTGCAGGCGTTTAACTGTGTTATGTTGTATAAGGATTTTGGAGATGCCGGCTGGAAAGTGTCTGATGAATTTATGACCAATGCCGATACACCGACACTTGCCATGGAAGAAATTATAGATAATCCGATTAATCCGTTTACAGGTAATCCGATTAATTCAGATAAAAAATATGATACATTATATATAACGCTATCTGAGAACTGGCAGGTTAGCGATAGCAATGTTTTTGATACAAGTGATGCGCCGTGGTATACAGTGACAGATAATATTTTTGATAAATCACAATGGAAAAAAATAGAAGAATAGTCAATGATGAGAACAAGATGGGGGAATAGAATATGAATAAGATAATTAGAAAAAAGGGTATAGCTGATAATGATTTTGAATTCCTATGGTGTGAATTTAAGGCTCTTTTTCTTCGCAAAAAGATACTTAAGGAATTAGAAAACAGCCGTGAAGATGATGAAAAAAAAGAAATATATGAATATCTTAAAAAACACAGGTTATCAGTTTTTCCGTATGAATATACATCTGAATATGATTTGAATAATTGTATAGCAAAAAAAGATGATAATGGCTTGATTTATATTCAGACAGACGCATTGAAAATGTATATGAAACGCAGCTATAAGAGTCTTTTCAGAGCGAAAAGATATTATAATAATATATTGATTGAACAGGATTACAGGTCGCCGCACTGCTATATAACGGAGTCGTTCAAACCTGAGGAAGGAGACGTTATTCTTGATATAGGCGGCGCTGAAGGCTTCTTCCCGATTAAACATATTGATAAAGTCAAGGCGGTATATATATTTGAGTGTAATGATGAATGGATAGAAGCACTTAACTATACATATAAGGACTACAAAGACAAGGTTCATATAATAGACAAATTTGTGTCTGACTTCAGTGATGGGCATCATATCAGTTTGGATGATTTTGTAAAGGAATATGGCCTGGAACATGAAAATCTGTATATAAAAATGGATGCTGAGGGTTCTGAACCTGCGATAATCAGAGGAGCAAAAAAATTACTTAACTTAAATCCCAATATAAAACTCAATATCTGTACATATCATCAGGCCCGCCATGAAGAGATATTTAGAAAATTGTTCAAAGACTGGAGGGTTGAAAATTCTTCCGGATATATGATTTATTATTATGATTTTAATCTTAAAAAGCCATACTTAAGAAGAGGTGTGCTGAGGATATCGCTTCAATAATATAATAATATTTTAATTGACTGAAATAATTATTCGTTATAAGATGAAGTTGTATATGATTTTGGAGGTTACAGTTTTGATACCTGTATTATATGTCGTGATTCCCTGTTACAATGAAGAAGAGGTTCTGAGGGAAAATAATAAAAGACTTAATATAAAAATTGAAAACATGATAAAAGCCGGAATTATTTCTGAAAAAAGTCGGATTATGTATGTTGATGATGGTTCCCGTGACAAAACATGGAATATAATATGTGAATTATATGAGAACAATAAATATTCATTGGGATTGCGTCTGTCCAAAAATCGTGGACATCAGAATGCGTTGCTTGCCGGGCTTTTCGAGTCGGCAAAATACTCGGATATAGTTATATCTATGGATGCGGATTTGCAAGACGATATAGAAGTTATGGATGAATTTGTTAAGGAATACAATCTTGGTTCCGATATTGTGTATGGAGTAAGAAATTCAAGAAAAAAAGATACGGCGTTTAAACGTGGAACTGCCTTGATGTTTTACAGATTGATGAAAACGCTCGGAGTAGATATGGTATATAACCATGCTGATTATCGTCTTATGAGCAAAAGGGCAATAGAGACTCTTGAAAGTTACAAAGAGGTAAATCTTTTCTTAAGAGGAATAGTTCCTTTGATTGGTTTTAAAACATCTCAGGTAGAGTACGAGAGAGGCGAGAGATTTGCAGGGGAATCAAAATATCCTTTGAACAAAATGATACAGTTTGCCATAGAAGGAATAACTTCATTTAGTGTAAGACCAATAAGGATAATAACCGTATCAGGAATAATTATATCTTTAGTAAGCCTTATTATGATTATATATTCTGTAATAGGGCATTTTCTTGGATATACCATAACCGGTTGGACCACATTGGTTGTTGCACTGTATTTTTTGGGCGGTTTTCAGATATTCAGTATTGGAATTGTTGGTGAATACATAGGTAAGATATATTTGGAAGTTAAACAAAGACCGAGATATACCATTGCGGAAAGAAAGACAGACAAGGGAGATATATGAAATATATGTTTGATGAACATACATTTTCCGTATGTGCATATGGAAAATCCCTATATTTAGAACAATGTATAAAATCCTTATTAAGACAGAATTTAAAATCCAATGTTATAATTTGTACGTCTACACCGAACGAACATATAAAACATCTGTCTGAGAAATATAATATAAAATTATATGTAAGGGAAGGAAAATCAGATATAAAGGATGATTGGAATTTTGCGTACAATATGGCAAAAACACGCTATGTAACGATAGCGCACCAGGATGATGTGTATAATAAGAGGTACACAGAAGAATTAAATAAAATGATAAAAAAAGATAAGAATTTTCTTATATATTATTGTGGATACAGACCTATCAAGAATAAAAAAATATCAACAGATGTAAATTGCATAATAAGAGCAATGCTTAGAAGCCCTATGAATATCGGATTCTTAAGAAATATATCTTTTTTCAAATTGGCAACGCTTGCTTTTGGCAACAGTATATGCTGCCCGTCTGTGACATATGACAAAAAGACTCTTGGAGATGATATATTCTCCTCGGCTCTCAAATTTAATATTGATTGGGATACTTTTTATAAGCTTGCATATATGAAAGGAAAGTTCATATATAACAACAGGATATTAATGTATTATCGGATACATGATGATGCCACAAGCAAAGAATTTATCGATAATAACGGAAGAATAGATGAGGATATTTATATGTTTGATAAATTTTGGCCGCATTTTATAACAAAATTTATTATGAAATTTTATACAAAGGCATATATAACATATTCAAATTAAAAGGAGATTTGTATGTTGGATTCGGTTAATAAAAATAAAAAAAATATATATATAATTATCGGTGTTTTAATTATTCAGACGATATATATGGCGTGCTGCTTTAATTTCGAGAAACAGGGTTTTCATTCTGATGAACTTTGGTCCTACGGATTTGCCAACAGCAACGATGGTCCGTATATCTATATGAATAATGATGAGACTGAATTCAAGAACATCAATCAGTGGGTAGACAGTTCTGTATTAAAGGACTATATAACCTTAGACAAATCCGAGATATTTAACTATAAAATGGTGTATGAAAACTGTGCATATGATATGCACCCGCCGCTTTATTTTATGCTGATTCATCTCGTTTCATCCTTTGCGGTAGGAAAATTTTCAAAATGGTTTGCCTTTTTGATTAATTTATTTGCCTTTGTATTGGCTCAGGTTTTTCTGTATAAATTAATCAGAATAATAACAAAAGATGATATTTTCGCCTTACTTGGCATATTATATTACGGATTCACCATGGGGGCGGTAAATGATACAATATATCTTCGTAATTATTCGCTTTGTACGGCTTTTGTTGTAATGACCGCATATTATTCGACTGAAGTTTATTACCACAGACATGAAGAAAAAAAGCAATGGGGATATATTATTAAATCCGGTATAGCGATTCTGCTGGGAAGTCTTACTGTGCATTTTTCTCTTCCGATAGCGTTTATCATAGTGTTGATGTATTGTTTGTTCTATCTTTTCAGTAAAAATATTAAATTAATGTTTAAATACGGAATCGTTATGGCTGTGTCGGTTGGTTTGTCCATACTGATGTTCTGGCCGACTATAAACCATGTATTTTCGGACAGAAGAGTGGTGGATGGTGCCGTTAATTATCCCGCAGCATGGCAGTTCAAAATATACTGGGCTTATTTGCAGAGAGATATAATAGGCTTTCGTAATTCCATATGGCCGTCCATGACTGATACGTATCTTATGCTGGGATTGGCAGGATTGATATTTATACTTATACCTGTGTGTTTTATATTCAGAAACGAAGACTGGTTTAAGGATTTTGTTGCAAAGTTTAAAAATGCCGTAAAAACACTGTGGGAGAAAAGAAAACATTTTCAATATCCGATATTGGTGATGTTTGTATCAGTGAATTTCCTGTTGCTTATATCTGCGTTTGAAACTTCCATTTATTTTATGGGAGAACATTCAAGAAGATATATTTTTATAATATATCCATTGTATTGCTGCTTTATATTGACGTTTTTTTACTTCCCTGTGAAATGGATATTTAAGAACAAAAAGACAAGAAATATTGTTATAACGGTTCTGCTTTGTATCACAATAACTGTTGTATATGTATCCAGAACTAAGGCGTTTTTCTTTGCATATTCTACAGAAGGAATGTCTCTTGAAGAAATTGAAGATGATGCAAATACAGTTTTGCTTTTAAACAGTCCGTTTCTTCTTACCTGCGTAACGGATAAATTGATGGACACTGCACATTTTTATGAGACAAATATATTTGAATTTAAGAAGAACGATAATTATTTTGAAATTGATACGAAGAATGCACCGCTATATCTTGCTCTGGATTCAAGTGCGATTGTGTCGGAAGAAGAATATGAAATGGCTGTAAATGAGGGTAAAGTTTATGTAGAGGGTGTTGAAAGGCAGCTGGAAGGTGAGATTAATGTGGATGCGTTTGTAACCCTGAATCAGGTTTTGGATTATTATGAAACATTATTTGAATGTGAAGCGGAATATAAAGGTTTGGATAATGTGTTTGGAAGACAAATTATAATATATAAATTTGAATAGTATAATTTTCTTTTCATTTACAGAATTGTGTGATATAATGATAATCAGCTAACTATAATAATAGGAGAGGGAATGCGTATGCGATTAAGTAGTGGAAGAAAAAAGATTCGTATAGGTGATTTGCTTGTTGAAGCGGGGGCTATTACAGCGGACGAGCTTGATGAGGCGATTGCCTACCAAAAAGAAAATGGCGGTAAGTTGGGTACGGTTCTTGTAAGTCAGGGGTTCATAAGCCAAGAACTTCTTATCACTGTACTTACCACTCAGATGGGCATAGACTTTATCGAGCTTAAGGCATGTAAACTTGATGAAGATATCCTTAAACTTGTGCCTGAGAACCTTGTAAACAAATATAAGGCATTGCCTATAGGGTATGATGAAAATAATCCTAATGTATTGAGGGTAGCGATGGTTGACCCGATGGATCTTAATGCCATAGATGATATCGGTATAGCAACTAATTCGCAGGTTGAGCCTTTGCTTGCCATGGAAGATGATATGAATGAGACCATAGGTAAGTACTTTGGTAATGCACAGGCGATGGAAGCAGCCGAATTGTATCGTAAGGAACGTGAATCTGATATGCTTTCAGATGCAGAAGAAGAGGCATTGAATGAGGATATCGAGAATTCTCCTATCGTACTTTTGGTTAATCAGATTATTGAAGGCGGCGTAAGACAGAGAGCTTCCGATATACATATAGAGCCGCTTGAGTCAAGTGTTCGTGTAAGATATCGTATTGATGGTGCTTTGAAGCAGGTCATGTCATATGATTATTCACTTCTTTCGGCGATAAGTGCCCGTATCAAAATCGTTGGTGGTATGAATATCGCTGAAAAGAGAAAACCTCAAGATGGTCGTATTACAATAATGGTAGACAGAAGAGAGTATGATGTCCGTGTTTCCATACTTCCTACTGTATATGGCGAGAAGACGGTTATGAGACTTACCTCCAAGGACGGTCTTACTAAACCTAAGAGCGCACTTGGATTTGGACCAAAGGAACTTAAGGTATTCGATGGTATACTAAGTAACCCGCATGGAATTATCCTTGTTACAGGACCTACGGGTTCCGGTAAATCAACTACACTTTATACTTCTCTTAGCGAACTTAACACGGAAGATGTTAATATTATAACGGTAGAAGATCCTGTCGAGGCAAATATCGACGGTATTAATCAGGTTCAGGTTAATGTTAAGGCAGAGCTTACATTTGCGGCGGCGCTTCGTTCCATACTTCGTCAGGACCCTGATATAATAATGATAGGAGAGATTCGTGACGGTGAGACTGCACAGATAGCTGTACAGGCGGCTATTACAGGTCACTTGGTTGTATCCACGCTCCATACGAACTCTGCAGCATCAACCGTTACACGTATCATAGATATGGGTATTGAGCCGTACGTAGCAGGAGATGCTTTGGTTGGAGTTATTGCGCAAAGACTTGTTCGAAGACTTTGTGGTTCATGTAAGGCTGCAAGACTTGCCGAGGAAGATGAGAAGATAATTCTTGGAGTGGAAGGTGATGATGATGTGGTTGTGTACGAACCGGTCGGATGCCCGCTCTGCGGAGATACAGGATATTCAGGACGTATCGGTGTATACGAGATGATGCCGGTATCAAAGGAACTCCAGGCGGTCATTGCCAAAGGTGCAACTGCGGACGTTATTGAAAAACAGGCATTGGCGGAAGGTATGCTTACCCTTAAGATGGGTGCTGCCAAGCACGTATTAAATGGAATAACTTCTCTCCATGAGATGAAGAAGATTACATACGAAACCGGTGATGAATATTAGCGATAAGCAGCGATAGAATCCTCTTATACGCTTTAGGATTGCTTGCGAGCCTTAAAGCGCAGAAGGGGATTCGAGAGTGCAACGGAAACCGAGCAAGCTTGTCTTGCGAGGCTAGCGCTGCTTATTGTATAACTATATTATAAGAAGGAGACTATATTATGTTAGATATGAAAGAGTTACTTGCGTTCGCAGTAGAACAGAACGCATCCGATGTACATTTGGCAGTTGGAATACCTCCAAAACTCCGTATTAACGGACGTCTTACTGAAGTTGAGGTTCCTCCTCTTGCTCCTGCAGATGCGGCAGAGGCTATCGGCTCAACCATGCATGAGAGACACAAAGCCATACTTAAGGAAAGAGGAGAGGTTGACTTTTCTTTCGCTGCGGCTGAGACAGGACGTTTCCGTGTGAATGTATTTATGGACAGAGGAAATATGGCTGCTGCATACAGAAAAGTCGATACACAGATACCGAGACCGGATATGCTTGGTATACCTGATGCGGTAGTTCAATTATATAAGAAGAAAAGAGGACTTGTTCTCGTTACGGGACCTACAGGTTCAGGTAAGTCTACAACACTTGCTTCTATAATAAATAAAGCGAATGAAAACCTGACCGATCACATCATAACACTTGAGGACCCTATCGAGTACGTACATAAGCATAAAAAGTCGGTTGTCAATCAGCGAGAAATAGGTATGGATACCTTAAGTTATGCAAATGCACTTAGAGCTGCACTCCGTGAGGACCCTGATATAATCCTTGTAGGAGAGATGCGTGACCTTGAGACTATCTCCACTGCAATAACCGCGGCCGAGACAGGACACTTGGTTTTCTCGACACTGCATACCATAGGTGCTGCATCAACTATCGACCGTATCGTCGATGTATTCCCGCCGCATCAGCAGCAGCAGACCAGAATACAGCTTTCGATGGTACTTGAAGGTGTTATATCACAGTCGCTTATACCGACTGCTGACGGTAACGGTCGAGTAGCTGCTTTTGAGGTAATGCTTGCTAATCCTGCTATACGAAGTCTTATAAGAGAAGCTAAGACTCATCAGATACAGTCAACTATACAAACTAACAGACAAAGCGGAATGGTTACTATGGATGACTTCATCATGGAATTATACAGAGGCGGAACAATTACCAGAGATAATGCGCTGATTTATGCACAAGATCAGGTTGCTATGAAGAAACAAATGTAAATTGATACAGAATGTTTTTTGTGCAATATTAACAAAATTTTAAAAAATTATTCAATATTATTGCAAAATTAGCATATATATTATATACTACAAGCAGATACATATTGTTAATAATTTGTTCATATTTTAATTTTGTGGGTTCGGAGGAGTAATAATGGCACAATATAATGCAAAAGTTATGGATAAAAACGGTAAGACAAAGACGATTACCGTAGAGGCTGCCAGCGAAGACAAAGTAAAAGAGAAAGTCAAGTCTGAGGGCTACACGTTACAGGGTAAGCCTGTAGAAAAGGGTGTAAAAAGTGGTGGTAGAGGAAAAAAAGTTAAGGATAAGGACTTGGCTGTATTCTGTAAGCAGTTCGGCTCTGTCTTGAATGCCGGTGTAACCATTCTTTCGGCCCTTGAAATGATGTCGGAACAGTTGGACAATAAAACTTTACAATCTGCCTTAAGAGAGGCGCAGGCTTATGTTCAAAAAGGTGGTACGTTGGCGGATGGTTTCAGAAACAATCCTAAAGTTTTCCCTCCTATCATGGTTAACATGGTAGCCGCAGGTGAGATGTCAGGTAATCTTGAAACTTCAT
>JAFTFE010000177.1 GCA_017449765.1 Lachnospiraceae bacterium
AACACCCTGATCACCAGTTCAAATCTGGTACTCGCCTCTTAAGTAAGCAAGCGGAAAACCTTTGATTTATAAGGCTTTCCGCTTTTCTGTTTAAGTTGTTTCAAGTTATTTCAGGGTATTTGAGATTGAAAAAAAGTGTGGGAAAAGTGTGGGAGAGTGCGGAAATAGCGCGGATAATATGGGGGCAAATTATATTAAAAATAGCAGAGAGATAAAGTTCTCTGCTATCATTTCTTTTTATCTTTTCTTAGTTTCTGAATTCTTTTACCGAGTTCGATATATTTCATTAAAACAATCTCCTTTAGGGGTATTCTATATCTAATTAATTTATAATATGAGATAAATATTTATTCTATAATATTTGTTGTGGATAAAAAAGTTTATATATGCTATATTATAGTTAATTGTGTTAAGAATTGGAGATGGTTTTGTGGGAAGATACCTTAATCCGGGATGTATGAAATTTCAGCAGGTGTTAAATTCTGAAATATATGTAGATAAAACCGGGATGATATCATATATCAATTCGGTTGTTAATACAGAACAGCGCTATGTATGTGTTTCCCGTCCGCGCCGATTTGGCAAGACAATTGCTGCTAATATGCTTGCGGCATATTATGGTAAGGGGGACAGCAGGCAGTTGTTTTCAGACAGGAAGATAGCAGAGTTTGATAACTGGGATAAATATATCAATTATTTTGATGTTGTAAGAGTAGTTATGACGGACTTCATAAAGGAGAAGAAAGACATAAAAAGTGCACTTGCAGAAATGCAGAAACTTGTTGTACGGGATTTGAAAAAACAATATCCGGATGTTGATTATTATAATATTGAGAATCTTATACAGTCAATGTCTGATGTATATGAGGAGACAGGAAAACAGTTCGTGATCATAATAGATGAATGGGATGTGGTATTCCGTGTCTGTAAGGAGGATAAGGACGGACAGAAACTTTATCTCGATTTCCTTCGGGATTGGCTTAAGGATCAGGAGTATGTTACCCTTGCATATATGACAGGTATATTGCCGATCAAGAAATACGGACAGCATTCAGCACTTAATATGTTTCGGGAATTTTCAATAATCACACCTATGCAGCTTGCACAGTATACGGGCTTTACCGAAGAAGAGGTTAAGGATAAATGTAATGAATATAATATGCATTATGAGGATATAGCAAGCTGGTATAACGGATATATTGTTAACACTGAAATTCCTGTTGAATTGCGTGACAAATATCGGATGGGAGAATATGAAGATAAGACATTATCCATATACAGTCCGTTGTCGGTGGTAGAAGCCCTGTCTACCGGAATAATTCAGAATTACTGGAACAAGACGGAAAACTATGAGACACTGGCAGAATATATCAGAATGAATTATGATGGGCTGAAGGATTCGGTAGCACTTCTTATGGATGGAGGAAGGCTTAAGGTCAATATTAACAAATATCAGAACGATATGACATCATTTAACGGCGGTAATGATGTTCTTGTTATGCTCATACATCTTGGATATCTGGGATATGATGCAGATACAAAAGAAGTGTTCATTCCCAATAATGAGCTTCTTGATGAGTTCAAAAACTCTACGGAATCAGAGGAATGGGTAGATACATTTACTTCATTTAAGAAGTCACAGAAGCTGCTTAATGCAACATGGGAAGGTAAAGATGAAAAGGTCGCAGAGATTCTTGAATGGTTCCATGATTCCGCTGAGAATAAGACATATAATTCCGAGGCGGCACTTTCCTATGCTGTGCAGATGGCATACTATGCAGGGCAGAAGTATTATACAACCATACAGGAATTAGACAGTGGTAAAGGTTATGTGGACTTAGTATATCTGCCTTCACCCAAGCATCCGAATAAGCCGGCACTGTTGATAGAGCTTAAGTATGATAAGACATTAGAGACTGCGATCGACCAGATAAGAAACCGGAATTATCCACAGAAATTGGAGCATTACAAAGATAACCTGCTGCTAGTAAGCATCAATTATGAGAAGGATGTGAACAGTACGGATACAGCCTATAAGCACCATAGCTGCAGTATAGAAATGGCATAAAATCATATGATATCCTTTTAAAATTCTCCGGTATTCAATCATGAGTATCGGAGAATTTTTCTATTACAACCGCTGCCAAAATGTATTGATAACAGCCATGATGAGGATTATATACGGGCAATCAGATTATACAGAGAATACATTGATATGCTTCTTAAGGAGTTTCACAGAGCTGCGAAGAAGCAAAGGTAGCGGAAGGTTGTTCCGGACTTCGAAATGTAAACAAAACATAACATAAATTACCA
Source organism: Lachnospiraceae bacterium (assembly GCA_017449765.1). Classification (GTDB taxonomy): domain Bacteria; phylum Bacillota; class Clostridia; order Lachnospirales; family Lachnospiraceae; genus Coprococcus_C. The sequence continues at coordinate 2,314 of JAFTFE010000177.1, forward strand.
CAAAATGTTATGTTTCGTTGGTAGACACCGCACTTATTGGGAAGTATACTATGTAAAAATAAGTTGCAAAGGTGGTAAAAGTATGGATAGTGAGAAAGATATGAATAGTGGCAATAATACTCCTGATTTAGAAGTAGTGAGGGAAGATAAAGGAGCACAGCGTGTGAGAAAGCATTACCTGGATAACATCAGATGGATGACAGTGGTCCTTGTGGTCATTTATCATGTGTTCTATATGTATAATGCAGAGGGAGTCCTTGGTGGCCTTGGGAAGATATCAAATCTGGATGTCCAGTATTATGACATTTACCAGTACATAGTATATCCCTGGTTCATGCCCATACTGTTCCTTGTGTCCGGTATAAGCTCAAGGCTCTATCTGGAGAAGCATACCAATAAGGAATTCATTAAGAGCAGGACGCTTAAGCTGCTTGTGCCATCCACCATTGGTCTTTTGGTGTTCCAGTTCATTCAGGGGTATGTGAGCATGGGACTTAGCGGAGCATTTGATACATTAAATGCAGTGCCAAAGCCGGTGTTATATTTCATTATGGCGCTTTCGGGTCTGGGCGTGCTGTGGTATATTCAGCTTTTGTGGGTGCTGTCCCTTATTCTTGTTCTTGTCAGGAAGATAGAGAAGGATCGTCTCTTGAAGCTTGGTGCTAAGGCCAATATAATAGCTTTGGTATTGATGGTGATACCGGTGTGGGGAGCGGCACAGATATTGAACACCCCGGTAATTACAGTATATCGCTTTGGATTATACGGACTTGTATTTCTTCTTGGCTATTATGTATTCTCCCATGATGAAGTAATCGAAGTACTTAAGAAAATGTTTATACCGCTTCTTATTATCACATTAGTGCTGTGTGCGGCCTTCTGTGTAAGCTATTTCGGTGATAATTTTGCTGACAAACCGGTTAACCGTACCATTTTGTATGTAGCCTTTTGCTGGTTTGCCTGCCTTACAATACCAGGCGGTATGGCTAAGTACGGAGATTTCGACAATGAGTTCTCAAGATGGATGAACAAGAGAAGCTTTGGACTTTATGTGTTCCATTATCTTGGAATATCATCCGTAGCTTTATTTGTTGCAAAGCCTTCTCTGTTGCCTGTGCCTGCAGTATATCTGTTAAGTCTCGTGGCAGGCTTTGTGGTGGGCTATGGACTTAATGCCATCATCTCTAGAATTCCATTCTTCAGATGGGCGGTGCTCGGGATCAAGGTGAGAAAATAAATTACTGTTTATGTCACTTTTGAAACCGAACGCCGTCTGACTTGTGCAGATATCCTCAGGTCAGTTGGCGGATTGGACGGGATAAGAACTTCTAGGTGCCCCGAGAACACTTTGGTACCGTCCGTGGCAAGGTGCTTAG
>JAFTFE010000178.1 GCA_017449765.1 Lachnospiraceae bacterium
CGTCTAATCGAAATGTTGTCATCATCTGCCGGGCAGAATAGTCTACTTCCTTTAGTCTTCTCAGGCATAAGTACGTAATACAATCTGTCAGTATCAATTCCTGAAATATCCGGATGAGTAATATCTAATACGCGGCAAATCCCATTATGTCCGTAAACAATGTAGTCGCCAATATTAAACATCGCTTCCTCCTTATTTCGTATGGATACTCACAAAATTTTGCGGAAAGTATCTCTACGATAATTATAATAACAAATTAAGCGAAATATTGTAAGACCTTTTGCTTACTTCTTTTAAATTTCGTCAGTTTGCCTAATTTAATTCTACCCACTTTTAGCAATTTTCTAACAAAAAAAATCAAATAAACCCTTTAAAGCTTTTTTCTACATCCTTTCTCGGCATCATAATCATACGACCGCATTTTGTGCACCTTAACCTAAAATCCATCCCAATTCTCAATATCTCCCACTTATTTTCTCCACAAGGATGTCCCTTTTTTAATTTTATGAGCTGCCCGATTTCAAAATCCACCGCTTAACCTCACTTGCTCAAATACTCTATAATATTCTTTCTTGTAATAATTCCGACAAAACATTTTCTGTCATCCACTATAGACAGAAAATTCCTGTCAAGAATTTTATCCATTATTTCTTCTTTAGAAACGGACGTAATAATAAAACCCTCTTTATCTCCGCTTATTATTTCGCTTACCTTATGCTCACCAAGCTTATCTCTGCCGATTTCCATAACAATCCTTAAAAAATCTCCCTCACTCACAACTCCAAGATATTTTCCGTCATTATCTATAACAGGAACTGCTGTGAAACCACTCTGTAACAGTTCATCAACTGCCTTATCCAACGTATCATTCGCATATAAATATGTAATCATCTGCTTAGGTATTAATATTCCGAATATATTCATTTATACACCCTCCGTATCAGTAATCAATTTATAAATTTTAATATTCCTGTCCATCTCCTCTGTTTTTTTATCAAGATTTTTTATCTCATCAAGGAAATATTTGTGTTTTTCATTATTTATCTCATATTCAGACAGCTTATATATAAGCTTTTCTCTGTCTTTCTCATATTCATATATCTTGTTCTGATTATCAGAATGTTCCTCTACCTTTTTATGACTTTGCGTTCCGGTATATATTTTGTATACCAAATAACCAAGTACAACATCCATCAAAAGCACAATAAGTACTCTTATAAGCCAAGGTTTAAATACCTGATTAAGATATGCCGGGGCAACCGTAATCATAACATATATGGCAAGTGCAACAAAGACCGGAACAACAAAAAGAAGAACCATCTTTAATCTCTTAAGATCAAATATGCGGTTAATCTGCGAATCTCTAAATGATACATCATCAATTTTAAGATTAATTGCATTGATTTTCTCATTAGTGGAATTAATCTCTCCCGTCATATCTTTGTACTTCTCTGATTTTTGTCTGTAATCTTCTTTCTTTTCGACATTTTTATCTATCTGACTCTGCAAATATTCTATCTCATTTTTTATATTACTTATGACGGACCGATGAGCGTATTTTGCCGCCCCCTCATCAGCAGCCATCATAGTCAGTTCAAGATTATCCACGCCCCAAAGAGCAACTACCATGTTTGAAGAATAGATCTCTACCGCATCTTTTTTATATGGATTACTGCTGTCATTAAGCCTTCTTATATGCTGTCCTAAAATATTGTCATTATTATGAAGCATTAAAAGATTCGAATTAACCGATAATCCTTTTGCACCGTTAACCTCCAATACCTTGTATTTTTTTTCGACCTCACTTAAATCAAAATCCTCATAACACTTTTTACTTCTTCTTATATTAATTTTGTATATATTATCTGAATTTTCTTCACAGTTTAATACAATCCGGCTAACTAATTTTGAATTAACGGTATTCTCATCAACATCGAAATTAAGCTCTGTATACTCTCTGTGCGAAAAAGGCACAAGTTTAGCCGACATAATCTGTTTATCCACATAACCCTTTATGTAACCATGTGCCCCCTGTTCATCTATGGAAAGCGGCTCCAGACTTCCGGGATAATAAGTCTTGTATTCCGGCTTTTCTTGATAATTATGTATATGTCCCATACCGACATAATCAAAATTCTTAAGTCTGTAAACCTCCTCCCAGGCAAACGGTTCGACTTTTTCACCCCCTGCATGTACAAGCAGAATATTTATGTTATTTTGATTATGAATGGTAATTGTATCGAAATCGTTTCTCTGATTTTCCGAGCTGAACTGACATATACCATATATGTCCAGATTGAACTTTTCAAAATGAACGCAGTCTATAATTTTATCAGCATAAGATGGTCTTTCTCCTTCCAATGCCACCGATTTATTGGCACGATTGAATTCGTCTCCGTTAAGCAGGTAGACATTTGACATAAAGGCATACGACCAAAGCGGAGCATCTTTCTTTAGATAATCCGCTTCACCGGTTATGTATATAATGTTGGTGTTTTTTAATTTGAATAAGATTTTATCGACTGCATATATTTCCTCTTCAGTCGGAACATGGTCAAATAAATCTCCCGTAATAAACAGGAAATCTACCGGCTCCATCTCAAGACAGTCTATAAATGCAGTAAAAGTATCATATATTTCTTTATCTCTGAATTTTCCCCAAGGTTTATCAGCATCCGGCTTAGCGCCTAAATGTACATCAGCAATATGTGCAAATTTCATAGTAACCCCATTTATAATAATAAATTATGGAGCAATACTTATTATCCTTCATGATACTTAAGCATACGCATGGAATTAAGTATGGCAATTACCGATACTCCTACATCTGCAAATACCGCAAACCACATGCCTGCTATACCAAGCACACCAAGTACCATAGCAAGTAGTTTGACTCCAAGTGCAAAGGTTATATTCTCATATACAATTCTAAGAGTCTTCTTACCTATAAGATTAACTGTCGCAAGCTTAACCGGATTATCATCCATAAGGACTATATCTGCAGCCTCAATCGCCGCATCCTGTCCCAATGCTCCCATGGCAACTCCTACATCCGCCCTGATGAGTGAAGGTGCATCGTTTATACCGTCTCCGACAAAGCATACCATTTCAGCATCATTTTCAGATTTACTATCCTTAATTATCGTTTCAAGCTTCTCTAACTTATCCGCAGGAAGGAGTTCACTGTATACTCTGCCTATGCCAAGCTTTTCTGCTACCGCTTCAGCCGCTTCTTTCCTGTCTCCGGTCAACATAACCGTATCATTTACTCCCTGCGCATTAAGTCTTTCTATAGCTGATGCCGATGTCTGCTTAATCTCATCCGAAATAATTATATATCCAAGGCAAGCCGACTTATCAGCAACATAGATTATAGTACCGTAATTATTATTTGGTTTAAGCTTAAGTAAAACTCCTATATCATCCAGCAATTTTGTATTACCCACATATACTATATTACCATTATTTAGCTCAAGTTCAATACCTTTTCCTGCAATTTCGTTAGAATTTTTTATATTTTCTTTATTTATGGTCTTACCTGTCTTAGAATAAGCCTCTTTTATCGACACTGCTATCGGATGGTTGGAATAATATTCGGCGTAAGCAGCAAGTTCAAGCAGCTTATCCTCCGTCATATTTTCTCCCGGAACAATCTCGCTTACGGCAAATACTCCCTTGGTAAGTGTACCTGTTTTGTCAAATACAACCGTCTTAACCTTAGCCATAGCCTCAAGGTAATTACTTCCCTTAATTAATATTCCCATATTTGAAGCTGCTCCGATACCTCCGAAGAAACTTAAAGGTACAGATATTACAAGTGCACACGGACAACTTATTACAAGGAATATAAGAGCTCTTCCTATCCATGTCGCAAAGCTTTGTTTAAGTATAATCGGCGGAAGAACTGCTACTATAACAGCCGCAAACACAACAAGCGGAGTATAAACCTTTGCAAACCGGGTAATAAAGCCCTCCTGACGTGATTTATTTGTGCTCGCATTTTCAACCATATTAAGAATTTTCGAAACCGTTGATTCACCGAACTCCTTGGAAACCTTTATCTTAAGCACACCCTGTTGATTAATACATCCGCTTAAGATTTCATCATCTACTGTAACTCTGCGTGGTACAGATTCTCCTGTAAGTGCCGCTGTATCTACGAAACTTTCTCCCTCAGTTATTATTCCGTCAAGAGGAATCTTCTCACCGGCAAGCACAACTATCTCATCACCGATTTTAACATCTTCAGGGTCAACCTTTTCAATTTCTCCGTCTTTCTCAATATTGGCATAGTCAGGACGAAGCTTAACTAATGATGTTATAGCAGTTCTTGATTTATTTACTGCTATATTCTCAAACAATTCTCCTATCTGATAGAATATCATAACAGCAGCAGCTTCTCTGTACTCTCCAAGTGCAAATGCACCTATAGTTGCTATAGTCATCAGAAAATTTTCATCAAAAACATTGCCATGTGCTATATTCTTAGCAGATTTAACAAGTACCTTAAGACCTACGATAAGATACGGTATCAGATAGAGTCCAATATGAATAAGCCTGTCTGCATATGCAGGAAGCTTGCTTATTTTCTCATCTGTTATATGAAAAACTATCGATATAACAATTAACAATATTAAGCTTATAATTATTCTTATTAAACTTTTTTTCTGCTTCTTATTCATATTTAAGTCCCCTATCTCCCCTGATTTTAATAAAGTTTATAATACAACCTCGCAGTCAGGTTCAACCTTCCTGATTGCCTTAACAACCTTCTTCATAATCTTATCAAAGTCTTCCTCTGCTGCCTCGATAGTAAGTTTCTGTGCCATAAAGCTTACGGTGGCATCTTCTACGCCTTCTATCTTCTTGATAGCCTCCTCCATCTTAGCAGCGCAGTTAGCGCAATCCAAATCAATCAAATCATATCTTTTTTTCATTTTAAATATCTCCCTTCTATTCTGCAATCTCGCCTGTCGGCTCGATAGTTCTATTCGCAAAATGTCAACTCATGCAAGCACGGCTGCCGCTTTGCTCATTCTGCAATCTCGCCTGTCGGCTCGATAGTTCTATTCGCAAAATGTCAGCTCGTGCAAGCACGGCTGCCGCTTTGCTCATTCTGCTATATGTTCAATTCCCATTTTTATAATGCTCTCCACATGAGCATCATCAAGCGCATATATTATCTGCTTGCCCTCGCGCCTGTTCTTAACCAGCTTGGCATTCTTAAGTATCTTGAGCTGATGGGATATGGCAGACTGTGTCATACCAAGAATCTCTGCTATATCACATACACACATTTCTGATTTGAACAGTGTATATAATATCTTAATTCTGGTTGTATCACCAAACACCTTGAACAGCTCTGCCAAATCATACAAGGACTCTTCATCAGGCATCTCCATGGATATTTCACTGACAAGCTCGCTGTGTACCTCTATCTCGTCGCAACACTCTTCGTGTCTGTCATCTTTTACCATTCAGATGTCTCCTTTCTTTTATTTTAAACATATGAACAAGTATTCATATATTCAATATACTCTTGTTATATAAAAATGTCAATATATTTTTGTTAATTTTCGTACAATGAAAATAAGAACTATTCTATAAAGCAAAAAAATATATCAGTAAGCCATATTATCCGGTCTACTGATATATCATCAAAATTATTATTGTCCGTATATTTATTTATCGTATAAGGGAAATCGGATTAACCGGTACTCCATCCTTGGTTATCTCAAAGTAAAGATGCGGGCCTTCCTTTGTATAATAGCTTGACACAGGGCCAATTTCCGCAATATTTTGTCCAACAGAAACTGCGTCTCCGACTGCCACGCATACGTTCATAAGCTGTCCATAAGTTGCCTCATATCCATTTCCCATATCAACTTTAACTACAGTTCCAAATTCCTTGGTCTCCTCGATAGAAGTTACAACGCCCTCATAAGCAGCTGACACATTATCTCCCTCTGCTCCCTGAATAAGCATACCTCTGTTGCATCTGTATGCATCAAGAGTCTGGAAATAAACCGTCGTGTCCATGCTGAAAGGTAATATAACGTTTCCGTTTAACGGCCACACTAAGCTCTGTTCTCCGTCATACGCAAGGGAAACCTGGAGCTCAACTCCATCTGCTACAATAGTTCCATCGCTTGTTACTGCTGCAACCTCCTCATCTGATACGTCCTTATCATTGTTAGCTGTCTCATCATATTGTAAAGAGGTGTCTGAGCTTTCTTTCTTTTCTGTATTGTCCTTATCTGTGTCATCTTTATCTGTGCTGTCATTCTTTTTATCATTTTTTGCTGCATCTGTACTTCCCGCAACATCATTGTCATTTTTCTTCGGCTCAACATTAGTAACCACAGATTCTTCATCATTATCACTTATTATAGGCTGGTCCAAATCAATAGCCTGCTTGTCCGTAAGTGCCTCCCTGTTGCTTCTGTAGCTGTATACAGTAATAAGCGCAATTAAAGCTACCACGCCTACACCCAGAGCAATATAAAAGCCCTTTGACCTGAAAAAACTCTCCATTTTGTTCATAATATATGCCTCCTGATTTTTACATTTGATTAATAAAATGGTTAATTTTAATCAATTTGCTAAAAATAGTATGAGCATATATTATCCGTTTTATTCAATTATTTTACCAACTGTAGACATTACAGCATATTCATATCTTGCATAATTCTCGTTATAGCTGGTTTTACCCCATTTTTCTATGTATTTTTCTTTTGTATAATAATCATAAGTTAGATTATCCTCGCGAAGTACGGTGTCGCTTCCCATCGCAAAATAAATCTCTGTCCTTATCGCCACAGCCTGTGCCGCAAGTATCTCATTATTATTATCAGGACCTGCAACCCCGGGCAGTACACCGACTATATACTCCTCAACATCCATAAGCTTATTTTCGCCATTTATATTTATAAGAATATCTTTTCCTGTATTTAGATTTTTTATATTACTTCTGTCCTCACCCTGTCTTCCGTTAATGGCTACGGTGATAAGATACGGCATCATAATCATTACTGCCGTCATCGCAATTATAATAGTGATTTTCTCTCCCATACAAAACCAAACATGTACATAATTTATTATTATATTTTATGTAGGATATATAAAAATAATACTTACAGCCTCCACATATTCCGTATACTAAAACTTGCGAGCAAACGCAAATACAGCAATGAAAACAATTTAAAATATAAATTAAATATATTGAATTTAATAATGTCATATAATAAGATGTTAATATAACTGTAATAACGCAAACTGCAATTTGCGGATTTTTTAAAATGCTGACGATTGGGAGATTAAATATTAATGAACAAAACAGGTACACAGACTATTGAGACATCAAGGCTGATACTTAGAAGGTTCGTGATTGAAGATGCTGAGGATATGTATAGCAATTGGTGTTGTGATTATGAAGTAACAAAGTTTTTGACTTGGCGTCCTCACGAAAATGTTGAAGTTACAAAATCCATTTTGAACGAATGGATTCCTATGTATGAAAATGGCGATTATTTCAACTGGGTAATGGAACTTAAAGAAACCGGCAGGATTATAGGAAATATTTCAGTTGTAAGGATTCGTGAAGATATCGAATCCGCAGATATGGGATACTGCATGAGCAGAGCTTATTGGGGTAACGGATTGATGCCGGAAGCATTGAAAGCTGTAATGGATTACCTTTTTGATGTAGTCGGAATAAATCGTATTGCAGCTTCTCATGATATAAACAATCCCAAGTCCGGTCGTGTAATGGACAAGGTCGGGATGAAACAGGAGGGAATACTGCGTCAGGCAGGATTAAACATTCAAGGTGTATGTGATGAAGTATGGCATGCGATGCTTCGAAGCGACAGAGAAAAAACGCGAGGTTAAAAAGACTATGACAAAAGAAGAATTAATGAATTTAATCAACAGGTCACTATTTGCAACTATAGGCTATAACGATGAACAGGAAAGACCAAATGTAAGAAGAGTATTCTGTACATGGCACAAGGGACTTGGCAGCCACTTAATATCCACGAATACAAGTTCTTCACATGTACAGGCATTTATAAAAAATAACCAAGCCTGTCTTTATTTCTCAGACGATTCCAAATTTGAAGGACTATGTCTGTACGGAAAAGTTATCGTACACTTTGAATATGAATACAAAGCTTTGCTCTGGCACGATGGAGACGAGAAGTATTATCCAAAAGGAATTGAGGACGAAGATTATTGTGTAGTTGAATTTATCGCAGATTCAGCCCGATACTACAGATACGATGGCAAAGGGGATTTAACATTGGAGAACATTGCAGATTTTGATAAAGGACGCAATTATGAAGACGGCTATGCAAAAACATTAGATTAAATCACATACGAAGCCAGATGAAATATACAAGTAGATTGCTCCGTTCATTTTCACAGGTACACAGACTTAATCAGCAATTTGGCAAATTTAGTCCGTATATTTTTCTAAGCTTACAGACTAATTTAGCACTTTGTTCAATTTAGTCTGTATTTTACTCTATGACCTACGGACCAAATCAAGACTTTCCCCAATTTAGTCTGTACTTCTTTAAAAAACCTACGGACTAAATCGACACATTAATCATTTTAGTCTGCACTTCTTCCAAAAATCTACGGACTAAATCGACACATTAATCATTTTAGTCTGCACTTCTTCCAAAAACCTACGGACTAAATCGACACATTAATCATTTTAGTCTGCACTTCTTCCGAAAACCTACGGACTAAATCAGGAATTTACATTATTTAGTCTGTAATTAGTTTACATAACCCCCAGTCACATTAATAAAATCTATACACGCACAGCGTGTCGGTTAGAGGGGTATGCTTTGATTGTTGATATGCAGGGTATATATGAGTCTTCAAGCGGAAGACTCATATAATACCAGCATATTCGGCAATCAAAGTATACCATACCTCTAACCGACCCCTACCACATATAATCTTCTATTTAATAACTTTAATCCATCCCTCAGGTGCTTCAATACGACCCATCTGAATACCGGTAAGCGTATCATAAAGCTTCTTAGTAATAGGTCCCATCTCTTCCATACCGCTTGGGAAGCAGATTTCATTGCCATGGTCAACAATCTTTCCTACAGGAGAGATAACTGCTGCCGTACCACAGAGACCACACTCAGCAAAATCCTTAACCTCGTCAAAGAATACCTCTCTGTGCTCTACGGTAAGACCGAGATACTTCTCAGCAACCACCATAAGAGAACGACGGGTAATGGAAGGAAGGATACTGTCAGACTTCGGTGTTACAAGCTTACCGTCCTTAGTAATGAAGATAAAGTTTGCTCCACCTGTCTCCTCAACCTTTGTACGGGTTGCAGCATCCAAGTACATATTTTCAGCAAAGCCCTGATTATGAGCATCAACAATTGCATGTAAGCTCATAGCATAGTTAAGACCAGCCTTGATATGACCTGTACCATGAGGTGCAGCCCTGTCAAAATCAGAAACTCTTATAGTGATAGGCTTTGCACCACCCTTGAAATAAGGTCCAACAGGCGTAACAAAGATACGGAACTGATACTCATCAGCCGGCTTAACACCAATTACCGAATTGCTGCCAAACATATAAGGTCTGATATAGAGAGTTGCTCCCGAACCATATGGAGGAACATAATCAATATTAGCCTCAACAGTCTTCACAACTGCCTCTACGAACTTATCCTCAGGAAATGTAGGCATCTCAAGACGCTTACAGGTATCAATCATTCTCTGTGCATTTAAGTCAGGACGGAAGCAGACAATATGTCCATCCTCAGTAGTATATGCCTTTAAGCCCTCGAAACAAGTCTGGGCATACTGAAGAACACAGGCACACTCATTGATGTGAACCATGGCATCATCTGTTATCGCACCCTCGTCCCATGCACCATCTTTGAAATTAGATACAAAACGCTTCTCGGTCTGAATATATCCAAAACCGAGATTTGACCAATCAATATCTTTACTCATAGCTATCGTCTCCCTTTTCATATTGTAAATTCACATATCCTTATTGTACCACCAAGTTATAAATATTCAAGTGAAAATTTATAAGTCAATTATCCAAATGCCTGCTTCTAATCCGAACAAATGTGAAGCCGTATCATAACTATTTTAAAAGCGCTACAGCTTCAATCTCCACAAGTACATCCTTTGGAAGTCTCGCAACTTCCACGCAAGAACGTGCCGGACAATTCTCTGTGAAGAATTCTGAGTAAACCTCATTAATCTTAGCAAAATCATTCATATCCTTAATAAACACCGTAGTCTTAATCACATTTTCCGCACTTGAGCCTGCCTCAGCAAGAAGTGTAACGAGATTCTTAATCGCCTGTCTTGCCTGTGCCGCAACATCTCCTGTCTCAAGTTCACCTGTCTCAGGAATAATAGGTATCATACCTGATGTAAATACCATATTATCCACCACAATTGCCTGTGAATAAGGTCCTATAGCAGCAGGAGCCTTAGGTGTAGAAATAATTTTCTTCATAATACATACCTCCCTAAAAAACTTATGAATTTATTTTAAATTTTTAACCATCATAAAATCTATAAAAAAGTTACAGTTTTTATTCTATAATATTAATCGTACTTTCTGTAATCTCTATCTTTCCCTCTTTCAAAAGATGTCCTATAGCACGCTTAAAAGCATTTTTGCTGAGTCCGAATTCTTTTTTAATGAGCTCCTTGTCCGCCTTGTCTGTAAATGGCAGAACGCCCTGATAGCTTTTTATTATATCATAAACCATCTCACTGTCTTCATTTATCTGAATATATGCGGGTTCTCTAAGTGATAGATCAGCCTTGCCGTCTTCTCTGATTTTGAGAATTCTTCCGCTTACCACATCACCGACATATACCTTATTATACAGCTCGCTTTCATGTATCAAACCCGAATATAAATCATCTACGGCGACGAACGCTCCCATACCTTTCTTATATTCGTAAACTGTACCTTTAAAACTATCGCCTTCATTATATCCCTCTATAGGTTTAAGGTTATTATACAGCTTCATCGAGACACATAGTCTGTCGGATTTGTCGGCATACATTACAACAAGATATTCTCTGCCCTCACTAAGCTTAGCAGTCTGCTCCTTAAAAGGAAGCAATATATCCTTCTCGAGTCCCCAGTCCATAAATGCACCTATAGAAGTCACGCTTTTAACCTTAAGCCTCTTTATCTCACCCATCGTAATAAGCGGCTTATTTGTAGTCGCTATAAGCCTGTCCTGCGAATCCCTATAGATAAATACGTCGAGAGAAGCACCGGCCTTAACCCCTTCCGGAACCTGTTTTCTCGGAAGTAATACAGTATTTGCTGTACGACTGTCCTCCTCACCTAAATATATACCAAAGTCCTTTGACCTTATTACCTTTAGATTATTCCATTTTCCTATCTCTATCATATCCGTCCTCCTGTGTACGAGCATTCCTCTACTCTTTACCCGCCTTTATGCTGAGTTGTGCATAAAGAAAAATCGAGCAGTCAGACTACTCGATAAGGGTTGGCTATATGCTATTTCTTGGATTTCTTCAGCTTTAACACCTTATTCCTGATAAAATCCGCTTCCTTCTCGTCCGCTCTTGAATAGCCGTACTCTGTCAGCTTATCAGCCGAATTATTGAGCGAAAAAACTGACATTCCCTTCTCATTAAGCTTCTCATTATATCCATTATATACATCAACTATCGCAAATATGTCCTTACTTCTTTTGTCAGGACTTGCCATAACATTTCTCACGCACCAGTCATCTATTACATCACCCTTTTCAGGTGTAGGTACACTATCGCTATTTACTTTCTTTGTATATATATTATCAGTGTCACATATTGCCCATGGAACAACATAAACAATGCTACTCATAGATAATTTCCTCCCAGATACCTGCCACATTATAACACGTGCCATTCTATACCATTACCTTATTTTTGTCAAACAATAATTAAATATTTATTTAATGTAAATTTTTTAATAAAAATGCTTGCAATTTAACATAATATAAAGTATAATCTTTGATTGTGATGGGCTATCGCCAAATGGTAAGGCACTGGACTCTGACTCCAGCATTTCAAGGTTCGAATCCTTGTAGCCCAGCTAAAGCAGGTCTTTTAATCAAGACTTGCTTTTTTTGTTTTACCTGACTCCCCTTATCATCAGGTATAAATCATATAAAAATGTTTTCTTATCCATTACCTTATATAACTTATATTTCATATAATATTTAATATACGAAGAAACTTCTCTTCTCTCAAGCAACTCGCATCTAATATAATAGCTTTTCACCATAAGCTTCATGTATTCATACTCTTCTGAGAAAAGCTTCTTATCTATCGTTTTAAGCAGCTTAAGCATATCCTTTTTCTGATCAATTATATCCTTATAATCTGCTATACGTTTGGATATGGTTGTTGCCCGATTTAAACCTATAGTATTATTACCATGAATCCTATACTCTATCAAAGCATCCTCAAGCTCATATAGTCCATCCGACATTGCCGCTACTATATTCGCCATCCAGTCATGTGGTATATTATATGTCTTAATAGCATTAATATGCTCAACCAATTTATTCTTAAGATTTTTTCTTATAGCAAGCGTACAGCCCATAGATACATTGTATCCAAGCACCTGTTCCAGCGCAATTTTCTCAAGGTTCTTTTTATTTTTTTTACGTTTTTTATTCTTTAAATTTTCCCTAATCTTGTCACCATTTTCATCAATTAAGATATATCCCGTGTTAAGTGCCTGTATATCCGGGGTTTGCTCCATATAACGACACATAATCTTTACCTTATCAGGCATCCATATATCATCCTGATCTGCAAAGAATATGATATCTCCTTCCGCATAAGACAAGGCTTCCAAAAACGAATTCTTATAGCCAATATTTTCCATATGCCTGATATGCTTACAGTTTATTTTTTTATCATTTAAAAAGTTCTCCGTAATGTCATAGGTATTATCTTGCGACATATCATCAACTATGACAATTTCATCAACCTTAACACTTTGTTCTATTATGGATTCAAGCTGTTTTACAATATATTTTTCTCCATTGTAAGAAGCCATTACAACTGAAGTTTTCATAATACCACTCCTATAGCTTATAATTTAAGCCTCTTTTTATGCCCTTGAAATAAAACTTTAATTTTTCCTTTTTATCATCTTCATATAACACAATTAACGCAAACACCTTAAACAGCCTTAAAATCTCAGCCGGGACATTAATATCCTTTTTATATCTTCTCATATATATTACAATATTTCTTGCTATATAATATTTTCTTACAGGTGTATGATTTGCAACTCTTACCTTAGCCCACAGGAACTTTCTGTACTCTGATTTGCCTATGTGATGATCCAAAATCACATTATTCATTCTTATTATTTTATATTCCGCTTTTATGCATCTTACAGCATAATCATAATCTACATAGTCTATAAATAGTCTGCTGTCAAAGCCCCGTATTTTTTTCCACAAGCCCACATTTGTTATGGCTGCTGAGGTAATGCATTTTTTAACCTCCTGATATCTCTCAGATGAGACAGCACTTCCAAGTGTACATATTTCTCCCGAAGCGCTTTCACATATGACCGGAACTATCATTGCAATTTTTGACGATTCCAAACTTCTATGGAACAAGCTTTTGTCGTCTATCAGAGTTTCAGCCTCGCCTATAATATTCTCAGGACATACAGAATCCTGGTCTAATGTAATAACCCACTCATAACCATTATCATACGCATATTTCATAATCAGATTTAATGCATATGCCATGCCCATATTTTTATTGTTTTTTATCAATTCGGTATTGTACACAAAAGATATTTTATCTGTTACTTCAGATGATATTGAAGCATTATCAATTATTACTACCTTTTTTACCTGCTTAGTTATAGCCTTTACATTAGCTTCAAGTCTCTCATAATCAGGATTATATGTCACTATACCCGCAATGCAATTCATAATCTGATTTCACCCCTGTCAATAATTTGATTATATTTTAAATACCAAGTTCCTTTATCTTTTCATTGAATACTTCTTCCGAAAAATACTCATCAAATGTACGCCTTGCATTAATCTTCATATCGTGTATTTTTTCCTTATCATAAATATCTGCATCCCATGCATCATCATATATATTCACACCACAGTTGTTTTTACTGATAATGTCTCCGATATCAGCATTAAGATTATTAATAATAGGCAGTCCGCCTTTTAGATAATCTATGCTCTTCATGCTTAAACCCACACAGACAGTATCCTTCATAATATTTATTCCATAATGGCACGAATCCATGATTGCCTGCTTTTTCTTCTCATCAAATACGCTTCCGTTATCTCTTACAATTACGCCTGCATTCTCGAGACTTTCTATAAATTCCGTCTTTTTCTCTCCGCTGCCTACTATATCAAGATATACCTTACTTTTTTCAGATAGCATTTTAACTATCCCAACTATCTTCGAAATGTCTATAATATTATTAATCGCACCGAGATACAGCAGATGAAGTCCGTCGGAATTTATATTATCATAATCAGGCTCAATTTTATCTGAAGTTTCCTTATGAGCCCAATAAATATTAGTTATTCTTTTACCTGCAATATACTTATTCAGCTTTTTCTTATATAAATTACATTCGGTAATTATACAATCGGAATATTTTAAGCTTTTATTTCTAATATATCCCCATATTGTAAAAGGAAACTTATCTGTCCTTGTGCTTGGAAAACTCTCAGGCCACAGGTCGATAATATCCATTATTATTTTTACATTGTCTCTTTTTTTATAGCGTCTTGCCAATGCAGCCTGTGAATTAGGAGGCACAACAATATAAAGTACATCAAATTTCATATTATCTAAGATTTTTTTGCACTTATGGGAAAAATTAATATGAGAATAAATCCTGGCAATAGAAATATTTTTCTTATAGGGAATGGTTTTTATTGTTATATAATTTTCCTTTTCTACCCTTCTTTTCTTTTTCTTATCATGTGAAAAATCAGATGCAAAAACGGTAATACTGTGTCCCTGATTTTTGAGGCACTTATACAGCATATCCACTCTGTATTCAAAGTTAGATGAAGAATTCACTATAACAATTTTTTTACTCTGAGTATCTTCCATAACAACCTCGTTATTAAATAACAAATTTCCCATAAAGTAAAAAATTCTGCTCATCGCAGAATTACAGTCACCACTCATGAAGTGTTCAAATGTGAAGAATTAAAATGCGGCAGAGAGGATTCGAACCCCCGACACCATGGTCCGTAGCCATGTGCTCTATCCAGCTGAGCTACTGCCGCATAAACATTCACAACAGTAGTGATTTTAACGCATATATAAGTCTTTGTCAAGCATATTTATCATAGATAAACTTAATTTCACCTATGCAGCCGGCACATACCGTAACTATATATTCACCAATTATTTTTATATTTGATTTTAAATTTTTATATAAATTGTCCGTATCATATATTTTATCAGACGAGAACACACCTGATATCTTTAGCTCATCAGGATATACACTGAAGCTGTCAAGCCTTGTGGAAAGTCCCTTGCCCGTCATTTTAATATAGGCTTCTTTCATAGTCCATATTTTATAAAATCTCACATCTTCGTCCGAACATTCTAAACCATTACTTATATATTCAATCTCATCTTTAGTAAAAAATCTATGGGCAACCATCATATCACTGTCCTTGCTTCTCACTCTCTCTATGTCTATCCCAAGTGAGCTTACCTCTTCATCCGTCGAATAAGCAATAACCGCATAATCTCCTGAATGTGATATATTGAATTTGAACTCTTTTTTTCTAACTATATAAGGTTTACCATACTCACCTTTTTCTATAACTATATTCTGCCCGTTAACTCCATATACTCTTTTATATGCCTCCATTAAAACAATACCGGCACTTAGTGATGTGTATGCCGCTTTTTTATTGTTAAACCCTAATACAGCTTCTTTTCTCTGCGGGTAAAGACTTTCTAAAAGTATATCATAATTATCCTTAATATATTCCCTGTCTATTTTATATGTTAAAATGTTTACAATATTCATATATACATTCCGTTGTTAATAATTAAATCCTAAATTTTTATATTAATCAGGCTGCAACACAAATTTATGATGCAGCCCGATTAATAAAATATATAATTTTTCCTGCAAAAGCAGATTAAAGACACATTACACTTTATTTTTCTTCTAACTCAGCAAGTATCTCAAAAAGTACATTTACTTCCTTTTCCTTAGCAGCATTGAAATATATCTTGAATCTTGCAGCCGCCTCAGTCTCATTCGTAATTGAAATTCTGACAAGAAGATTTCTTGCAGCAAGCATATTTTTAACTACTATAGCATATGCATCAAGAGTTTCCTGATTAAACTTAAGATATCCATGATCCATAAGATATTTAATTCTCTCATACATAAGAACCTTGTGGTCATACATAATATGCAATGCTCTTATATCAAAATCAGGTTCCTCAGCGTGAAGCTGCTTCTCAACCTGAGCCAAAGCTTTATCATATACTTTTATACCAAAGGTTGTATCATCAAATCTGTTCCTGAGCATACGGAAATGATCCTTTGTATCTTCAGAATTAAGATATTCCTTAATATTCTGTTTGATAAGTTCAAGATCAACCTCATATAAAGATGACTCGGTGTTCTTCATAATTACATAAAGTCCACGCTTACCATGATCTGCATCTTTAAACATATGGTCTTCCTTAGCGCTGATAACCTCCCAGC
The DNA here is from genome assembly GCA_017449765.1 of Lachnospiraceae bacterium. Classification (GTDB taxonomy): domain Bacteria; phylum Bacillota; class Clostridia; order Lachnospirales; family Lachnospiraceae; genus Coprococcus_C. The sequence continues at coordinate 16,790 of JAFTFE010000178.1, forward strand.
CTCTCTCTAAGTCTGAGAACGAAACTGTATTATAGCCGTAATGATCCTGGAAAGTAAAATCACCTACATAGAACACTTCCTCATCTCTGTTATATCCATAGATGAATAATTCATGCGGAAACTTATAATCAACCTCTGCGTCACATAGAATCTTAGCCTCATCGAATACACCATATACATATCCATCTAAGTCAATAGTCTTAATTACAAAATCAATGATATTTCCGCAATAACTCTCTATCTGTTCCTTAGTCATCAATGAATATACCAAATACGGACACTGCTTGAGTGAGCTTGAGCCGGGCATCATATCCGCAAACAGCATATCATCTCCTGTAAATATTTCCTGAATATGATAACATCTTAACTGAATATAGTTACTGAATATCCATTTTTTTGCATTTTCATCATCTGAGAGAATCGAAAATAATGTTGCATGCCACTGCCATGATGTAATAGTAGGATACGTTACGGGTAATTTTTTAATATCTGCCATCTTTTATTCCTCCAATATCTATAAATTTAAGCTATTTTCTCAGCAACTGTCGCTGCTAAGTCTCCGAATGTATCATAAGAAGATAATGCCAACTCATAATCTGTAAAGGAAACATCGAATTTATTCTCAACTGCAAGAATAATTCTGATAAGTGATACTGAATTAACACCATAGGTGTTAGTTATGGATGCCGATAAATCCACTTTATCAATTTCAGGCAAAACATCAAGTATAACTTCTTCAAGTTTTTCGTTAATCTGTGGTCTGTCCATTATATATACCCCCTGTATTTTAATTAATTGCACCTAATATTCTACTATTATTTCGTTTTAAAATCAAGATAAAGTATAAAGAAAGACACATACAAAAAGAGATATTATTCCAAGCCAATGAACAAATCATTTCTTAGAAATAATATCTCTTTTTATTTTTTGCTATCTAAAAGCCGTTAATCTTAGTACTTAGCAGTATTAAGCTTAACACCAGGTCCCATTGTTGATGCGATAACTACGCTTCTTAAATACTGACCTTTTGCAGCCGATGGCTTTGCTTTAAGAATTGCATCTATTAAAGTCTGGAAGTTGTCTGTTAATTGCTCCTCTGAGAAAGAAGCTTTACCAATTGGCACATGGATAATGTTTGACTTATCAAGTCTGTACTCAATCTTACCGGCTTTAATATCTTTTACAGCCTTAGTAACGTCCATTGTTACTGTACCTGCCTTTGGGTTAGGCATTAATCCCTTAGGTCCGAGCACACGTCCTAAACGACCTACAACGCCCATCATATCAGGTGTAGCAACAACTACGTCAAAGTCTAACCAGCCATCATTCTGAATCTTTGGAACCAATTCATCTCCGCCTGCGTAATCTGCACCGGCAGCTAAAGCCTCATCAACCTTATCTCCCTTTGCAAATACTAAAACCTTAACAGACTTACCGGTACCGTGTGGAAGTACAACAGCACCACGAACCTGCTGATCTGCATGACGGCCATCAACACCAAGTCTGAAATGAGCCTCAATAGTCTCATCAAACTTAGCGCTGGCTGACTTCTTAACTAATGATACAGCCTCTTCTAAGTCATATAAACTTGTCTTTTCTATAAGCTTTGCAGCCTCTGTATATCTTTTACCTTTTTTCATTTAAAATTAACCTCCTGTGGTATTATCGGGAGCGACCCTCCCACTTATTTTTTATTAATCCTCAACTTCGATTCCCATTGAACGAGCTGTACCGGCTATCATACTCATAGCAGCTTCTAATGAAGCAGCATTTAAGTCAGGCATCTTAAGCTCTGCAATCTCCTGAATCTTTGCCTTGGAAATCTTAGCAACCTTAGTCTTATTAGGTACTGCAGATGCTGTCTTAAGGCCGCACGCCTTCTTAAGAAGCACTGCTGCAGGTGGAGTCTTAGTAATAAAACTAAAGCTCTTATCAGCATAAACTGTGATAACAACAGGTATAATCATATCTCCCTGATCTGCAGTTCTTGCATTGAATTCCTTAGTGAATGCAACAATATTCACACCGTGCTGTCCAAGTGCAGGACCGACAGGTGGTGCAGGTGTTGCCTTACCTGCAGGTATTTGTAATTTAATGTATCCTTCAACTTTCTTCGCCATTATAGCGTACCTCCTAAACTGTGGTCTAACGGGATTTTTTCCCTTCCACTTTTTAAAAACCTATTACATCTTCTGAATATCTGAGAAGCTTATTTCTACTGATGTAGCTCGGCCAAATATATCAACCTCGATAGTAACCGTCTGCTTACTTTCGTTGATAGATTTAATCTCGCCACTGTTCCCTTCCCAAGCACCTGTAACAACCTTTATCATATCACCAACTGCTACGTCAATCTTAACCTCCTGTACATTAATACCAAGGTTTCTCATCTCCGCTTCAGTCAGAGGTACAGGCTTTGATTCAGGTCCTACAAATCCTGTAACACCTCTTGTATTACGAACGATATACCAAGTAACATCATTCATATACATATTAATAAGCACATAGCCCGGAAACAGTTTTCTTGAAACAGTCTTCTTAACACCGTTTTTACTCTCGATTACATCCTGTACCGGTACTGCAACCTCAAGTATCTGGTCCTGGAGTTTTCTGTTCTCTATGGTCTTCTCGATATCACTTTTTACTTTGTTCTCATATCCCGAATAGGTATGAGCCACATACCACTTAGCTCCATCAGCACTTGAATCTGTATCATCCAACGGAGTCTCTACTGTGGTTTCTTCGTTTTCTACCATATCTGACATATACTCACCACCTTAACCAACTATAAAAGTCAAGCCGTATTGTAATAAGAAGTCAACTCCGGCAATTATAAAGCCTAATAAAACTGCTGCGATAATTACAACAACCGATTGTCTTGCCACATCATTTTTTGTAGGCCATGTAATCTTTGCAAACTCTGCCTTAAGCTCCTGAAACCAACTTCTCTTTAAGGTAGGTGATGTCTCATTGTTTTTTGACATATACTACTCCTTTTAACTACTTAGTTTCCTTGTGCAACGTATGCGCCTTACAGAACTTACAGTATTTTTTGGTTTCCATTCTGTCAGGATGCGTTTTCTTATCCTTTGTCATATTGTAATTACGCTGTTTACAATCTTGACATGCCAATGTTATCTTAACACGCACAACTATCCACCTCCATATTTATTTTTGATTTTAAGGCATAAAAAAA
>JAFTFE010000179.1 GCA_017449765.1 Lachnospiraceae bacterium
CTTGGTGGAACAAGCATAGATAATTACATACTTTCAGAGGACGGTCAGCAGACTACAGCTGTCGCAACGATTAATAAGAAAGCAGTAACAGTTACTGCACTTAAACAGACCGTTGCTGTAAACGGAGAGATAGAAAACTCAGTTGAGTTCGCCGAACTGTCAGGTGCGTTGGAAGGCCATGAGCTTGCAGAGGTAACACTTACTTCAAGCAGTACAGCAAAAACGACCACAGAGGGTGTGATTACACCGAGCAATGCTAAAATCGTAAACGGCGACACAGATGTAACTGATAATTATGACATTACTTATATAGACGGTGTTATGACCGTTACTAAGGCTGAGGCAGAGGTAGTCTTGGATAATGGTGATGACGGTGCACCTGCAAGCGTAACCGAGGTTGAAGCACCGAATCTTCAGGAGCTTGCTGATGAAGAAGCAGAAGAAGGCAGGCTTGTAAAGGTTGAGCTTAGTGTTAAACCGGTATCTGAAAGTAAGGTAAGTGCAACGACAGTTGCAGATGTTAAAAAGACGGTTGAAAGCTTATTTGCCTTTGTTGACATGGAGAGTGTTAAGGTAGAATATCTTGAAATAGACCTGACGAAATACGTAGACAACGTAAAAGAAGGTGCGATAAGCGATACCGGCAAACCACTTGAAATAATACTTACTTACGATACATCAAAAGCCGGAAATCCTGTTATCATTCGTAACCATGAAGGAGCGGTGGTTGTATTTACACAGTTATCAGCAAGACCTACAGGAAACTTTACGGATGCAACATATTATGTGGAAGGCGATAAAATATATATGTATTCGCAGTATTTCTCAGACTTTGCGATAGCATACTCGGTAGAAAAGACCTTCAATGTAATCCTTGATGACGGAAACGGAAACATCATAAGACAGATTGTATCTGAAGGAACAAAGTTTATACCACCGACAGATCTTACAAAGGATGGTTATGAATTTGACGGATGGTACAAGGATGAAGCGTTTACTGAAAAGTGGAATCCTGATACAGACAAGGTAACGTCAGATATAATGCTTTATGCAAAATGGGAGGAACATAAGGAAGAAACACCAACAACTACAGAAGTAACGACAGAAACGCCTGCGACGACAGAGGAAACGACAGAAACACCGACAACGACAGAGGAAACGACAGAAACACCGACAACGACAGAAGTAACGACAGAAATTCCTGTAACGACAGAGGAAACGACAGAAAAGCCAACAACGACTGAGACAACGACGGAAACATCCGTGACGACTGAAGCGACAACAGAAACGTCTGATGTTCCTGAGACCAAAGTAGATACACCGGCTAAAGTAACAAATCCAAGCAATGATGCCAAGTCGCCTAAGACGAGAGATACAACACATACAGATATAGCATTTTTCTTAATAATATTTGCAGCTTTAGGTGTGTTATGCCTTGGATTTATTAGAAGAAAGATTTAAAGAGAGGGATATTGTTCCATTTGTTTTACAAGAATTAGGTGAACCCTTTGATAATTATTTAAAATGGGGTTATAATAATGACATTCATTATTTGATTGTTTAGGATTATTTAAGAGGATTGTAAAACATATAATATGACTAAGGTGGATTTAATAACCGGATTTCTTGGCTCCGGTAAAACTACATTTATAAGAAAATATGTAAAATATCTGATTGACAAGGGAGAGAAAGTCTGCATACTCGAGAATGATTATGGTGCGATAAATGTGGATATGATGCTGCTTTCTGACCTTGAGAGTGAGAACTGTGGCCTTGAGATGGTGGCGGGCGGCTGTGATTATGACTGTCACAGGAGAAGATTCAAGACAAAGCTTATAACTATGGCAATGCTTGGCTATAGCAGAGTTATAATTGAGCCATCAGGGATATTTGATGTGGATGAGTTCTTTGATATACTTCATGAGGAGCCTTTGGACAGACTTTATGATATAGGAAATGTCATAGCGATAGTCAAGGCTGATCTTGAAGATAATTTATCAGATGAGGCGGATTTTATGCTTGCAAGTCAGATAGCAAATTCAGGTTGTGTTGTCTTAAGTCATGTTCAGGAGGTATCCGGAAGTTATATTTATAGGACAGTAGAGCATATTAATAACGCTTTAAAAAAAGTGAAGTGTGATCGAAGATTAAATGTTATTAAAGATGAGGAAATTCAGTCAGAAGAATGTAAAGATGGATTGAGCTTAATAAGTGAAGCTGATTTCATAGCTAAGGATTGGGAGAAATTAACATTTGATGACTATCTGAAGATAGAGACTTCAGGATATCATTCGTATTCTTATGAAAAGAAAATCTCGATAGATGACAGCAACTTTGAGGCCCTTTTCTTTATGCATGTATCTATGACTCTGGATGAGATTGAGACTGCCATTGACATACTTTTTGCAGACAAAAGCGTCGGAAAGGTTATGAGAGTTAAGGGCTTTGCTCAGAAGGAAGAAAAGTGGTATGAAATAAATGCAACAGAGCAGGGGATTAATGTAAATGCGATCTCAGTGGGGCAGGATGTAATTATAGTTATAGGTGAGCATCTTGTCCGGGAAAGAATAGATAATTATTTTACAGCAAGGTATTCTACAATAAAAACAAGCTGATAAAATAGATGTCCCCGTCCCCAGGGACATCTTTCATTATTAAAGTGTGACAGAGTAATCGCTGTCGTATGTTTTTTTGAATGCTTCTACACTATTGTACTGTTCGCCTATGCAGAATTCTTTTGACCATGTCATAAAATATGCCCAAGGTATATGACTGTCCTTTAATATGTTTATATCCGGCAGATAACCTATTTCAGCAAGTGCAGCAACCTTATTTGAGGTGGTTTCACTGATTAAAGCCTCATATTCTTTTTTGTAATCTGTCGGCATATATTTTTCGAGATAAATATCGACGGATATTACATCTACGTATTCATCTCCCGGATATCCTTCTTTTAATCTGCAGTTCCATACCCAGAGCAAGTTATCAAGATGACATACATCTACATAATAATTATACATAAGAATATATAACTCCTTTGCAACAGCAGGTCCCTTTGCACCCCACCAGAACCACTGTCCGTCAGATTCATGAAAAGGACGCCACAATACAGGTATATTTTCATCTTTAAATCTTTTTAAATTTTGTGCCATATCTTTCATATCCGAGAAAAAGGCTTCTCTTTCCGGAGTACCTTCAATAAGTATTTTACTTGCGTCAAAATCTGTATTCTTAATATAAAAACTCTTATCTCTGCCACCTATAGGAGAATACCAGTGATATGATAATGTTACAATGCCGTCGTTTTCCTTTGCCCATTTAATAGCAGTATCTAATGTCCCTTTGTTTTCTTCTATCTCAGTAAGACATTCCACTGATGCATCATCATAATTAATGTTAGGTGAATATGCCAAAAGTTCAAAGCCTTGAAGCTTTGGTTTTTTTCCTGTAATATCATATATGTATGATACTTCTTCCATAGGATTTGTCTGAGTATGCTGTCCCGTAATGATTTTTTTTCCGGCAATATCGTATAAGTAATCAAGCAATGCTTTTGCCTCACTTGTTGCATTTTTATTAACTGGTAATGACATAGTTATTCTCCTCCTTTTATGAAAGTCTTTTTATCATTTCCATACACATTCTGCCATTGTGGTATGGACATTTCCAGGGTTGTACCATAGCCTGAGTTTCATTTACGGTTCCATCAGGTCTTATACTTTCGAACCATTCACCTGAACGACTGTCTATTATATGTGTGTTAATGTATTTCCAGATTTTTTCTGAAAGCAGCTTATAATTCTCTTGTTCAGGTTGCAACTGATATGCATTGTAAAATCCAATGACTGACTCGGCTTGTACCCACCATATTTTTTGAGTGTCAACTTTTGAATTTTCACATTCATTATTTAATGCATATACCGAAGTATCTACGGCTATATCCGATATTGTTTTTGCAAGATTTAAAGATATTGCTTTAATTTCCCTTGTTATATCGGGATCGTCAAGTATTTCTGCTGTCCTGTATAAAAGCCATGAAGTCTCTATATCGTGTCCATATGAATGAAGGTCAATTATTGAATTATAATCTATATCAAAAAAGACCTTGTCCATTTTTTTATCTGCATCATAGATTTTCGATTTAAATATTGATAAAATTTCAAGTAGATGCTTTTTTACCTCATCTTTTTTATCGACTCTGTATAATTCCGTATATGCCTCCATAACATGAAGGAGTGTATTCATGGTTCGCTCAGCCATAACTCCGTTCTCTGACAATTTTTCATTTGAAGCGGGATTAAATTCTCTATCAAAAGCTTCAAGATATCCATCCTTATCTCTGCATTTTGTCTCGATAATATTAAATATATCGTAAGCGGCTTCGATACTTTTTTTGTCTCCTGACGCCTCATAATATGATGACAGGGCATATATTGCAAATGCCTGATTATATGTATGCTTCGAATCATCAAGCGGGGTACCGTCGTAATTTAATGACCAATATACACCGCCGTACTGACTGTCGATGCATTGTCCGGTCAGAAATTTATATGCATGTTCGGCGTAGTCGAGTAATGTACTATCTTTTAGGAGAGTATATGCGTTAGAATAAAACCAAAGTATACGATTATTTAATATCACACCTTTTTCTTTTTCAGGGTGAATTTTCAGATCATGATCAACATATCCGTAATATCCGCCGTATTTGTTATCCTTTAGATTATTCCAGAAAGGAATTAACTGGTTGGTTAGATGATTTTTAAATTCTGAAGCATTCATAATAAACCTCCCGATAATTTTTTAAAGTAAATATTTGGTTTTGTGAATTGTGTTAATTCAATATTTATATTATAATTAGAAAAATGTTATGACGCAATACAGAATATTTTTCTTTTATTTTATTGTTTGCAGATACAGACAATTAAAAGGAATTATTCCTAATCGGGAAAGGAAGTTATTATAATATGTCAAATATTCTGGACTATATCGATTGGCGTGGAGATATACCATTTTCTGCGAGTCCTTTTAATCAAATTGACAATTTAATATTATCAGAGCTTGCATATCTTAATTTAGACGGTATTGTATCAAAGCTTGATGAATCTGATGAGAAGTTGTCGCTATCTGATGCTTGGAAGGATTATACATATATAGGATATGACCAATCCAATCTTACATATAATCCTGCACCTTTACTTGAAAAAACAGCAAATTCCAAGAGGTTTGGACAAGTTATGCTTGGGGCTTATACAAATATGTTTGATACGGACAGGCATATACAGTTTGCAGCTGTATCATTTTTTATTGATGAAAAAAAAGTATATATTGCTTTCCGGGGTACAGATAACACGATTGAGGGATGGCGAGAGGATTTTAATATAAGTTATATGAGCGAGGTGCCGGGACAGGCAGAGGCTGTTACATATGTCAATAAAATTGCAGAGAAATCAGATTATGATATATTTATCGGAGGTCACTCAAAGGGCGGAAATCTCGCAATCTACGCCGGAGCATTCTGTGATAATCAGTATAAGGACAGAATAAAAAAAATATATTCAAATGATGGTCCGGGATTTAATAAGGAGATTACGGGCACTTCGGAATATAAGGATGTTCTTGATAAGGTAAATATGATAATTCCTGAGTCCTCTATTGTGGGAGTTATAATGTCCAATAAATCCGATAAAATCATAGTTAAAAGTGACGCTTCCGGAACTATGCAGCATAATCCGTACAGTTGGGAGGTCTTGGGAGATAAATTTGTACTTGCCGACAAACAGTCAACCACAAGTCTTATTATGGATGGAGCACTTAATAACTGGCTTAATTCACTTGACGAGACAGAACTTAAAGATTTCGTAAATGCGTTGTTTGATATTCTTGATGCTTCGGGGGCATCTACACTATCCGAAATGTCAGATAACAAATGGGAAAGCTTTAACCTAATTATGAAGGCTGCTAAGAATATGAATCCTGAATTAAGGAAGAATCTTATGATGGTGATTAAGAGACTTTATGAATCAGGACGTGATGTGATATGGAATGAGGCCATGAAGGGCTTTGACAAAGGCAGTGATGAGACTGTGGAAAAATACAAATGCCCATGCTGTGGATATTATACTTTTAAGGAAAGGGCAGGAGGAACATATGATATATGTCCGGTCTGCTACTGGGAGGATGATCTGATACAGTTAAATGATGAGACATATGAGGGTGGCGCCAATAAGGTGAGTCTTAAGCAGGCGAGAATAAACTTTCTTAAATTCGGGGCATGTGAAGAGAGACTGATAAAATATGTCAGATCACCGAGAGAGGATGAGTTGACAGGGATAGATATTTAGAGAGGAATTGATATGTCACATGGCGGAGACATTTATAACAATAAAGTAAAAATTGATTTTTCAGTAAATGTTGCTCCACTTGGTGCACCTGATGCGGTCAGAGAGAGTGTGAGTAAGACATCGGAAGAACTTGAAAAATACCCTGATTATAATTATACGGCTTTAAGAAAAGCGATTGCTAAGTATCACAATATTAAACCGGAAAATATTCTATGCGGAAACGGAGCATCTGAGATATTTATGGCGACAGCACATGCTTTAAGACCAAAGAAGGTATTAATTCCGATTCCTTCATTCTACGGATATCAGAGGGCAGCAGGCGCTGTATCATCAGAGCTTATTTTTTATCAGATGAAGGAGGATAAAAATTATGCTCTTGATGAGGAAGTGTTGGATTTGATAAAAGACACTCAGGATATAGAACTTGTCATGCTTGCCAATCCGAATAATCCTGTCGGAAATTATATTGATGACAGTATACTGAACAGGCTGCTTGATGAATGTAAAAAAAGAAAAATCGTGGTTTTACTTGATGAGTGTTTTATGGAGTTAAGTGATAATCCTTCTGATTCATATATTGACATGTTGGAGCAATGGAATAATCTGATTGTTGTCCGGGCATTTACGAAGACCTTTGCAATGCCTGCGTTACGATTGGGATATATGGTATGCAGCAATGATAAAATATTAAATGAAATAAGAAGACAGCTTCCCGAATGGAATGTGTCTCTTGCAGCAGAGCGTGCAGGACTTTTGGCATTACAGGATACATCTTATATTGAGAATGCAAGAACTCTGATTAAAATTGAGAGAGAATTCCTGATTGAACAACTTGAACTGTCCCCGGGGACGGGGGAGAGGGGCGAAAAGTCCTGCCCCAAGGGACGGGGGTTTAGGGTATATCCGTCGGTAACGAATTTTATTATGTTTTATTCAGATATACCGCTATATGATTTGCTGCTTGAAGAAGGAATACTTATCAGAGATTGTTCGGATTTTAAGGGACTTTCAAAGGGGTATTACAGGATAGCGGTAAAAAACCATGAAGATAATGTATTGCTTATTGATAAGATTAAAGATGCAGTGAATAAAAGTTAGATATTATAGAAATTATTTCAAACGATATTTTGGTGAATGTATAGATAAGAGATAACCATAACGATGTTAATCATAGTACAAGGAAAGATATAAGAATGAAAGATATAGAATTTGTGCGACCGGAAGAGATAGAAAAAAGAAGCTTTGAGATAATTACAAAGGAGCTTGCAAAGCAAGATATAACACTTCCGAAGGAACAGGAATTAATTACCAAGCGTGCAATACATACAAGTGCGGATTTTGATTATGCAAGGACACTTACATATTCTGCCGGTGCGGTTGAAAAAGCACTTAAGCTGATTAGAGAGGGCGCAGATATAGTAACGGATACTAATATGGGGCTTTCGGGTGTAAATAAAAAGGTGCTTGCATCATTCGGCGGAGAAGCACACTGCTTCATGGCGGACGAAGAGGTTGCTAAGGAAGCGAAAGAGCGTGGAGTAACGCGTGCAACTGTCAGTATGGAGAGAGCACTTTTTATAGATAAGCCTGTGATATTCGCTATCGGAAATGCTCCTACAGCACTTATTTCCTTATACGAACTGATGCAAAGAGGAGGGCGTAAGCCTGATTTTATCATAGGCGTACCTGTTGGATTTGTAAATGTTGAGGCGGCAAAGGAGTTGTTTATTGATACAAATGTGCCGTATATAATTAACAGAGGCAGAAAGGGTGGCAGCAATATAGCTGCGGCAATATGTAACGCACTTTTATATATGGCGAGGGATAAGTAATGAGATACGGATTTACCACAGGAAGTTGTGCAGCGGCTGCGGCTAAGGCAGCGGCATATATGCTTTTACTCGGTATTGAAAAAAAGAATATTACGATAGAGACTCCGAAAGGGATTCCGTATCAGACTGAGGTTGTAGATATAAAGCGTTCGGAAAATGAGGTGTCTTGTGCAGTCGTAAAGGACGGCGGTGACGATCCTGATGTCACAAGCGGGTGTCTTGTGTATGCTGCAGTGTCGATAGTATGTGATGTAGAGTATATGAGCACGAATTTGAAAGAAGAGTCGGATAAGTCAGATGGAATAAGTATACAAATCGACGGAGGAGCAGGTGTAGGTCGTGTTACCAAGCCGGGGTTGGACCAGCCGGTAGGTTCGGCTGCCATTAATCATGTTCCAAGACAGATGATCGAAGACGAAGTTCGTGACGTATGCAGACAGGCGGACTATAAGGGCTGTATATCGGTTATAATTTCCGTTCCTGACGGAGAAGAGATTGCAAAGAAGACATTTAATGAAAGACTTGGTATAGTGGGCGGAATATCCATAATCGGTACAAGCGGAATCGTCGAGCCGATGAGTAATCAGGCACTCCTTGATACCATACGTGTTGAATTAAATCAACGTAAGACACAGGGCTTTGACTATGTAGCTGTATCGCCCGGAAATTATGGACTTGATTATATGCTTAAGACCTATGGATATGACTTGGATAAAAGCGTGAAGTGCAGTAATTTTATAGGTGACACAATTGATATGGTATCTGAGCTTGGCTTTAAAGGTATGCTCCTTACGGGACATATCGGCAAACTGATTAAGGTATCAGGCGGAATTATGAATACACATTCCAAAGAAGGTGACTGTCGTATGGAACTTATGGCGGCGGCAGGCATAGAGACAGGTGTATCACAGGAAACATTAAAAGAAGTTTTAAAATGTGTCTCGACAGAAGAAGCAATAAGGTTAATAAAAGAAGAAGGCAAATCAGAAGAAGTGATGAGATGTATTCTTGAGAAGGTTATGTATTACTTAAATAAGAGAGCAAAAGACGGACTTAGTATTGAGTGTATAATATATTCAAATGAGTTCGGTGAATTAGCTAAGAGTGAAGGAGCAGACAGATGGTTGAATTTGTTGGTGCAGGAACAGGTGCAGTAGATTTAATAACCGTAAGAGGAAAAAAACTTATAGAAGAGGCCGATGTGATAATCTATGCAGGCTCTCTGGTGAATCAAAAATTACTTGAATATGCAAAAGATGAATGTGAAATACACGACAGCTCCAAGCTTACATTAAATGAGGTTATAGAGCTTATTCTTGATGCTGAAAAAAATAATAAGACGACAGTCAGACTTCATACGGGCGATCCAAGTATATATGGTGCAATCCGTGAGCAGATGGACGAGCTTGATAAACATGGCATAGAGTACGAGGTCTGCCCGGGAGTGAGTGCGTGCTTTGGTGCGGCTGCATCATTAAATCTTGAATATACATTACCTGATGTATCGCAATCATTAATTATAACCCGCATGGCAGGCAGGACTGATGTGCCTTCCAGGGAATCCATAGAAAGCTTCGCTGCACATCAGTGTTCTATGGCGATATATCTTAGTGCAGGATTATTGGATAAGCTTTCGGATAAATTGATTTCCGGAGGATATAAGGAAGATACGCCTGCTGCTATCGTATATAAGGCAACGTGGGAGGATGAAGAAAAGTATATATGTACTGTCGGAACTTTGGAGGAAACTGCCAAAGCTCACAATATAACCAAGACAGCCATAATACTTGTAGGAGATGCCATTGCACACAGAGGATATAGCAAATCGAGGCTTTATGCTGAGGACTTCTCGACTGAATTTCGAGAAGCAAGGTACTAAATTCACATTGTAAATTCAGTTTTGGTGAAGCTACATTTTATATCAAAAATCAACTCAACTCTTTTATTTTCCGTTTCCACAGGATAAAATATGCGGATATCAAAATTATTCCCGTAAATATCCACGATACAGGGTATACATTCATAAGCATTTCAAAGGTATGATGTTTCTTGAATACCGTATATAGCCAGAGTATTCTAAGACCTACTGTGCCAAGCACCGTAAGCATAGCCGGAGTAAGCTGGTATCCGATACTTCTTATAGATGCAGCACTGACTTCATATGTTACGGTCAGGGCTTCAAGCATCATTACATGATACATTCTTATAAGAGCTATATCTATGACGGCACTTTCTTTCGTGTAAAGCGCAGCAAATGGACGCGCCCATATCGAGAACACGGCGGATAATGCCGCTGTAAAAAGTATTCCCTCAAGCATGGTTAAGAAATAAATCCTTCGGCATCTTTTTATATTCATTGCCCCGAAATTCTGACTTGTAAATGTAACAGCTGCCTGAGCAAAGGCTGAGGATATATCGTATGTAAAATATTCAAAGTTAAGCGCAACCGAGGATGCTGCTATAGTATTTGCTCCGAAGGAGTTAATACCTGACTGGATGAAGATATTTGACAGGGAAAAAACCATACTCTGTAATCCTGCGGGTACACTGACCTTGATAACTTTTATCGCATAATGTCTGTCGAATTTAAAGGTCCTAAAATCAAGCTTAATCATGCTTTCTTCTTTTACAAGAAGAATAATAATTATTATGGCACTGAATGCATTTGAAATAAGGGTGGCAAGTGCAACTCCGGATACACTCATTTTGCATTTGATTACAAAGAATAAATTAAGTATTACATTTAGTATACCTGAGACAATCATAATATACAGAGGTCTTTTCGTATCACCGATGCTTCGTAATATAGCTGATCCAAAGTTATATAAAATAATAAACGGAAGACCGCTTATATAGATTCTAAAATAGATCTCGGCTGATTTAATAACTTCATCAGGTGTATGTGTAGCTACAAGAAGAGGGTGTGTTATGAGGTGTCCGATGAGCATAAGTACAATCCCGCTTATGGCTGCTAATCCGATGACAGCATCTACAGCCTTTTTAACCTCATCCTTATATCCCTGACCTATCAGCATGGCTATAATTACATTCGAACCTATGGAGGCACCGACTAAAAAATTCACAAATATACCTACATTTGCGACATTTGCACCGACTGCAGCAAGAGCATCGCTTCCGGCGTATCGGCCTACCACTGCCACATCAGCAGAGTTAAAAAGCTGCTGTAATATACTGCTAAGCGCAAGCGGAAGTGCAAAAAAAATCAGCTTGCTTGCAAGCGGACCATGTAACATATCTATTTGTCTTTTGTTGTTTTTCATAATTCTACCTCTTCTTTACAACAACTATTTTCGTCTTATTATCCGATAATGTCAATGGTTTTTTAGATAATAGTTGATTTTATTTATAAAGAAATATTATAATTAAATTCAGTATGTTGCGGATTATTATTTGTTTTAATATGATTGGGAAAAAATATGACACTTTCGATTATCTGCTTTACCGAGGCAGGATATGAATTAGAAAAGAAAATAAATAATGTTTTGTCTGAGATTGAGCCGAATTACATTATAAAAAAATATGTAAAATGTAAGTTTGTAAGAGGCAGGCTTGATACAGGATTTTCATATGTGGATGAAGATTTATCTGATTGGAGCAAAAGACAGTTTGAAGAAGGAAGTGCTTTACTTTTTATAGGTGCGACAGGCATTGCAGTAAGAGCGATAGCCGGTTGTGTAAAGAGTAAGCTTACAGACAGCCCGGTGATTGTTATGGATGAGCAGGGAAGATTTGTCATACCTCTTTTGTCAGGACATATGGGTGGTGCGAATAAATTAAGCGAGAGATTGGCTGATATAACAGGCGCAGTACCGGTTATAACTACGGCTACTGATATTAGAAATGAATTTGCCGTAGATTTATTTGCAAAGAATAACGGATTAAATATAATCAATAAGGAAAAAATTGCAGATGTCACATCCAAGTTATTAGACGGACAGGGGATTAAGATTGCAGTTCCGAAAGAGTCATTATCACAATATGCAGAATATCCATATAGTGATAAGGTTAAAATTTTGGAATATGATATGTGTGGGGAAGATAGAAATACGATTACCTTCTCAGATAATAAAAAAATCAGTGTTAGCGATATTGATGTATTTGTACTTGATAATTGTCTATTGCTTGAACCTAAGGAATATGTCATAGGTATAGGATGTAAGAAGGGAAAGTCATATAAGGATATAAATGATGCGGTTATGGCCTGTCTTGCAGAACATAGTATTGAACTAAGTCAGGTGGCTTATATAGCATCAATAGATGTAAAAAAAGATGAAGCAGGCATTATCGAATTTGCAGATAAAAACAGGATTTCGTATGTTACATTTTCAGCAGAGGAATTAGCGAATATTGTAGGAGATTTTTCTGAATCCGAATTCGTAAAAGATAAGGTTGGAGTCGGAAACGTATGTGAGAGAGCGGCTATGGCAGCATGTAGATATGGTGGTACATTAATTCAGGAGAAGAAGAGCTTTGATGGTATAACGATAGCGATAGCTAAGAGGAACTGGAGAGTGAGCTTTGATGAAATATAAGATATATGTGGTTGGTATGGGACCGGGAGCAGAGGATATGATGACGAGGCAGGCTGAGATTGCACTTGAAGAATCTGAACTTATCGTCGGTTATGGTGTCTATCTTGAACTGCTTGGAGACAAATATAAGGATAAGGAATTATATTCTACCCCTATGAAGCAGGAGATAGAAAGATGCAGATACTGTTTTGAAGAGGCCTTGAAAGGTAAAAAGGTTTCGCTTATATGCAGTGGTGATGCGGGTGTGTATGGTTTGGCATCACTTATGTACGAATTAAATGAGGATTATCCGGAATGTGAGCTTGAGATTATATCCGGTATAACGGCTGCAAGCAGTGGGGCGGCTGTCTTAGGAGCACCGCTTAATCATGACTTCTGCGTGATAAGTCTGTCGGATCTTTTAACACCATGGGATAAGATAGAAAAAAGATTGATAGCTGCAGCGGAAGGAGATTTCGCCATAGCTATATATAATCCCTCAAGTCACAAGAGAGCTGATTATCTGGCAAAGGCTTGTGACATACTGCTTGAGATTATAGAACCAAGTCGGGCATGCGGATATGTCGAGAATATCGGCAGGGAAGGAACAAGGACTGTTACCTGTACATTGACAGAATTAAGAGATATGAAAGTAAATATGTTTACTACGGTTTTTATAGGTAATTCCACTACGGAGATAATAGATGGAAAGCTAATTACGAAGAGGGGATATAGGATTGAGGAGTAGGGAGGAAAATGGCATTGCCCAAATCTTAAAAATTTGAAAAAAGTATTGACTAAAAGTATAAATTGAAATATTATATTATTGGAAATTAAATTTCCATTGTGGAGGTTTGTCAGATGTATCCGGCAATAAAAAACTGAAGAAATTGTGAGGGGTTTGTCAGATGTACCTGTCTAAAAAAAGCTGAAGATATTACGGGAGCGTTTAGCTCCCTTTTTTAACGAGGTAAGTATTATGAATATAAAATATTGTTTTATAAAAGAAGAGTATTTTAAACTACATAATGATTACATAAATATGCTTGATGCCGGTAATACATTAAAACAATCAAGACGCTCACATTTATGTCTGTGTATAGAAAGCAATGACAACAATTTCCTTATACCATTAAGAAATAATTTAGGGGAAGATTTAAGAAAATTTGGACGAATTGGACATTCAATTCCATCTGAAAAAAGAGGAAAGGCCGGATTGGACTATCGATATGCCCTTGTTATAAATGATAATAAATATTTGGAATGGCAAAACGAACGAAAAATACCACGTTCACAATATCGCGCTATTGAAAGAGATATATCACATATAAGGAAAGAATTTGAGGTATATTTAAATGGCTATATCAAAGCCTACAAGAAAAAGCGTGTTAATAAAGAACCATTGTATCGTGTTTCAAGTTTGATTAATTATAATCAGGAATTGAAATTGTAATAGTAAAGTTCGTACAAATGAGTTTGTTGCACATTTGTGTTATAGTTCTTAGCAGATTATAAAAAGAGAGGTTGCACGCATTATGTCAAAGTCATATAATCGCTTAGACAGACAGTAGAGTAGGTCTTTTTTTTGGTACACTTCAAATACATATAGACGAGCTTATTATGCACTTGCTCAGTCGTAGTATTACGACCTGAGTAAGTGCATTTTTAGTTTATAAAAAATTATAGATTAGCAATATAAGGAGATGATGCTTGGCTCACCTATGGGAGCGTTGTATTTTACACTTAGAAGGCATATGACAAAATAGTTATGTATTACTTTTTACATTGTAAAATAGGTTTCCTTATGTTAGTATTAAGTACAAGATTTTTAAGGGGATAAAACATTGAAAAATATACTTATATTTTCGGGTACAACAGAAGGAAGGAAGCTGTCGGAGCTTCTATGTGAGAATGAGATATCACATATAGTAAGTGTGGCGACGGAGTACGGCAGACAGGTATGTAATGAGAATTCCTATGCAAGGATAATAAAGGGGCGTATGGATTTGGAGATGATGAAGAAATTTCTGTCAGAAGAAAATATTGACCTGGTAATCGACGCAACTCATCCATATGCTAAAGAGGTTACGGTAAATATTAAGAATGCCGTCAGCAGCTTGGATAATGCTCATATAAAATATATGAGGTATGTGAGAGATATTCAAAAATCAGGACTATTGAAAAATATGAATAATATAGATTCAGATATCTATGGTAATATAAATCATGAAGACGATAGAGCGTCAGATACAAATTATAATAAATTTAATGTCTGTTTTTTTTCCTCATCAGAAGAATGTGAAAAAGCACTTAAAGAAAGAGCTGGAGATATAAAGGGTAATATCCTGCTCACGACAGGCAGTAAGGAACTTTCGGTATTTTGCACAGACGAGGATATAAGAAAGCGATTGATAGCTCGTGTTCTTCCGGGAGCAGAGAGTATAGCCTTGTGTGAAGAAAACGGTTTATCAGGCAGGCAGATTATAGCTATGCAGGGACCATTTTCTGAGGATATGAACGCTGCAATAATCAGACAGTATGATATATCATGTATGGTTACGAAGCAGAGCGGTGCAAACGGCGGATTCGAAGAGAAGCTTATGGCCGCAAAGAATGAGGGTATTCCTGTATATGTCATAGGATGTCCGGTAGACGAGACAGGACATACACTTGAGGAGATATTAAGTGAAATCGGAATATCATATTCTGATATAAATACAGAAAAAAATATAGTTGCTGATAGTGATGAAAGTATTGAAGATAATAAGTGTGTTGATGAAAATACGCATATGAATATAAGACTTATCGGCGTTGGAATGGGTGCGGAAAAAACTCTCACAGTTGAGGCTAAGCATTTTATAGAAAGTTCGGATATAATACTCGGCGCTGAAAGAATTATTGCGCCTTTTGAGGCGAAGATAGAGAAGAAACCATATTATCTTGCAAAGGATATTATTCCGTATCTCAAAAAAACTAATGGGCAAAACATATCAATCCTTTTATCCGGCGATTCCGGATTTTACAGTGGTTGTGAGAAGCTATATAAAGCCTTGCAGGAAGCTGTAGAAGAGGGAAGCTTAAATGCGAATATTGAGATAATTCCGGGCATTTCTTCCGTATCATACCTTGCATCAAAACTCGGACAAAGCTGGAGTGATGCTAAGATATTAAGCATACATGGAAGGCGGGATGTGACGGCTTGGAAAGGTGAACTTAAATATACCGTGCGTCATAATTACAAGACCTTTATACTTCTGTCAGGAGTAAAAAACTTAAATGATATAATCGGAATTCTGAAAAATGACGGATTAGAAAATTGCAGATTATTTGCCGGCTATCAGATGTCGTATGACAATGAGAAGATAATAGAAATTGATATATTGGAGGCAGGAGATATAACAGATAGAGGAACGAGTAGTGAAAGTAATATAGCGCATAGTAATTATATAGATGCAAATGATAAAATTAAAAAAGTTAAAACTGATGAAGTTAATGCTTTAGAAGACGGACTATACACATGTCTGATAATTAATCCTGAATATAAAGATATATCATTTTCAAGCTATATTGCTGATAGTGAGTTTGAGCGTGGAAATGTGCCGATGACTAAGGAGGAGATTAGAAGTCTCAGTATCGCCAAGCTAAATCTTGATGAAAATTCTGTAGTATACGATATCGGAAGCGGTACAGGCTCAATAGCTGTACAGATTGGCAGTATGTCAGATAAGATAAAGGTATATGCCATAGAACGAAAGAAGGAAGCAGTTGAATTAATCAGGAAAAACTGTGAGAAATTCAATACTCAAAATGTGGAGATTATAGAGGGCTTTGCACCGGAGTGCTTAGATGAACTTGCCGCTCCTACTCATGCATTTATAGGCGGAAGCGGTGGTCAGATGAAGGAAATACTTACCGGGCTTTATGATAAAAATCCTCATATGTCGGTAGTTATAAGTGCAGTGAGTACCGAAACCATGCAGCTATGTATGGAGCTTGAGAAAGAATTTAAAATTACGGACTTTTCTATGGTACAGCTTGCAGTAACAAGACTTAATTATGTAGGAGAGCATCACCTCCTTAAAAGTGAAAATCCTATATGGATATGCTCGTTTAAATTCACAATTTAAATGTAAGTTTATGTGGTACAATACGAGGAAATGTGTCGTTGTGCTGACGCAAGCGACACTTTGACGAGAAAACGATGATTTCAACAAAACCATATATGTAATTATAATAGAAAGATTAAATATGAAAACCTCAAGAATAATGATAGCGGCACCAAAAAGCGGAAGCGGTAAAACTCTTATAACCTGTGCTTTGCTTGGTGCACTTAAGAAAAGACAAATTAATATAGCCTCCTGTAAATGCGGACCGGATTATATAGACCCTATGTTTCACAGAACTGTACTTGGGATCGCTTCTGAGAATTTAGATACCTTTTTTACGGGAGAGGATGAGACAAGGAGATTATTTGCCGGGTTTTCTGCACCTTATGATATGATACTTACGGAAGGCGTTATGGGATTATATGACGGACTTGGCGGTGTTCGTAAGGAAGGCTCATCCTATCATCTTGCAGAGGTAACCGATACTCCGATTATACTGGTTGTGGATGTACACGGTATGGGTTATTCTATGATACCTTTTATATCGGGATTTTTAGAATACGACAGGAAGCATCTTATAAAGGGCTTAATCCTAAACCGCATATCAAGGGGCTTTTTTGAGACGATATGTCCGTTTATTAAAGAAGAGCTTTCTATAGAGGTGCTTGGTTATTTCGAGAATAAGGAAGAATTTAAGATAGACAGCAGACACTTAGGTCTTAGACTTCCGAACGAGATAGAGGACATAAGAGATATACTTGACAAGAGTGCTGATTATATTGAAAGAACAGTTGATATAGATAGGTTGATTGAGCTTGCAGGCGGTGCAGGGGAATTAGATGGAAAAAAGATAAATTCAGACATAGATAAAAAATACAAGATTACAAATAAAAAAAATATTATAAATAAAGAATTTGAAAATATAAAATTTAACGAAGAAGAAATATATAAATCATTAAAAGAAAAAGAAGATGAGAACATCAATATCCCTCACGAACTAACCCTCGCCGTAGCACGTGACGAAGCGTTTTGCTTTTACTATGAAGCTAATCTTCGTATGTTTGAAGAAAGAGGAGTTAAGATAAAATATTTTTCGCCGCTTCACGATAAGGAGCTTCCGCAGAATATAGACGGAATTTTATTAGGTGGCGGCTATCCTGAAATTTACGCAGATGAATTAAGCAAGAATAGCTCAATGCTTGATTCGATAAAGAAAGCCATATCAGAAGGTCTTCCGTCTCTTGCAGAATGTGGAGGTTTTATGTATCTGCACAGGGAATTAAAGGATGATAAGGGTAAAACTTATTCATTGGTTGGCGTGATTGATGCGGAGGTTTATTATATAGGTAAGTCAGTCAGATTCGGATATATTGAACTAAAGGATAAAGATAGTAAATTCATATCAGAGAATGAAAAAATCAAAGGTCACGAGTTCCATTATTATGACAGCACGGATAACGGTACGGATGTTTTGGCATCAAAGCCTGTATCAAATAAGTCATGGGACTGCTGTTATGTAGGAGAAAATCATTGGTGGGGATTTCCACATCTATATTATCCGTCGTGTCCTTCTTTTGTAGATGGTTTTATCAGAAGTATGAATGATAGAAGTATAGAAGTATAGATGATAAATCAGAGCGTATATAAAGCATTATCGTATGTATGACTTTATGATTTTGAAAAGATTTTGATGAGCTAATTAAAGGGAAGTTTAAAAAATATGGCTATAAAAACAAATGTTGAAAAAGGAATATTATACGGAATTGGTGTAGGAACCGGTGATGCAGAGCTTATTTCATTGAAAGCTGTCCGTATTATAAACGAATGCGACGTCATAATACTGCCTACGGAAACTAAAGAAAACTGCCACGCATATAATATAGCGAAAGAGGCTGTTAGGAACATAGATGATAAGGAAATTATATGTAAGAAATTCCTTATGACGAAAGATGAGAGATTGTTAGAAGAATCCCACAGACAGATAGCTGATGATATAGAAGAATATCTGAATGAAGATAAAAAAGTGGGTTTTCTAACTATAGGTGACCCAAGTATATATTCTACATTTGCATATGTTCAGGAGATACTTTTATCACGTGGAAGAAGGGTAGAAAACATAAGCGGCATACCATCCTTTTGTGCAGCTGCAGCAAGACTTGGTATATCACTTTCAAGTGGTTCGGATGAGATACATATAATATCTGCAAATCATGATATAATCGGAACCTCAGATTATAAAGGTACACGTATATATATGAAGTCAGGCAGAAAATTAGACGCTCTTATTTCATTTCTAAGGGAAGAAGAAAAAAAGAGAAAGCTTGATATATATGTCATAGCAAACTGTGGTATGGAAAATGAGAAGATATGGCATGGTCTGACTGAGGAGGAAATTCCGACAGAATATCTAACTATTGTTATTGTTAAGGCATAGAGTATAATTAAAGTAATATTTGACGAAATAAATTGGAGATAAAAATATAGATGACTATGGAGAATTCATATCGTTTTTTTGAAAATACAGATTGCGAATATTATCCCTGTCACAAGGACATAGAGCATATGAATTGTCTATTTTGCTATTGTCCGTTATACAGCAGGGAGCATTGTCCGGGTAATCCGTCTTATAAGGAGAAGGACGGCAGGAGAATAAAGATATGCACCGACTGTACATTTCCACATCAGCCGGATAATTATGATATCATTATGGAATTACTAAAAAATAATGTAGAAATATAATACATTGAAAATCTAAATACGTGTGGTATGATTTAAAATAAAATTCTATACTAATAAAATAGAGGTGAAATATAATATGCAGACACAACAAAATACGGGATATCTGTGTTATCTAAGCGTTTTGAAAATGCTTGGTATCACTTTGACAAAGGATTATGGAGAGAGATTTAAAAAGCCTGATGCAGATATTGATTACGAGATAATCAGTATATCAAAGAAGCTTGGACTCAGAGTAAAAGCGGGAAAAATAAAACTTAAAAAGATAGAAAAATCTACCATTCCGGTCATCGCAAAATTAAAAAATGGAAATTATATTTTAATCATAAATCATCAGAATAAAAAGTTTCTTATATTAAATCCCTTGAAAGGACAGCCGGAATACATAGAAGAGGTCAATCTTAATAATCTGATAACAGGGGACATAATAGCAATAGGAAAAAAGGGACGAAGTATAAATGATGAATATAGAAAGTTTGGATTCAGATGGTTTATACCGACTATATTAAAATTCAAGGGTCAGCTTATAGCTGTACTTATAGCTATTCTCCTCATTCAGATACTTGGAATACTGACTCCGCTTATGACTCAGGTAGTGGTCGATAAAGTCTTGTCACACCACGCACTTAATACACTATATACCATAGCAATAGGCATATTCATAGTATATGTATATGAGCTTATTATAAGTCTGTGCAAGGGCGTCCTTTTTGTGCATACAACGAATAGAATTGATGTGATATTGAGTTCAAGGCTTTTTCATCATCTGTTTGGACTGCCGCTTAAATATTTCGAGTCACGCAGAGTTGGAGAGACAGTTGCGAGAGTACGTGAGCTCGACCAGATAAGGTCATTCCTTACCGGAACACCATTATCATCCATTATAGATACATTTTTCATTATAATATACATAGCAGTTATGTTCTTCTACAGTGTGAAGCTTACTGTAATAGTTATCGTGTCTATACCGTTATTCGCCATGCTGTCACTTATAATTACACCATTATTCAAAGCAAGTCTTGACAGGAAATTCGAAGCAGGAGCTAAGGCACAGTCATTTCTTGTAGAGGCAATTAATGGAATACATACGGTGAAGTCTTTCGCTTTGGAGACAAACTTTGAAGAAAAATGGGGAGACCTGCAGTCCGAATATGTAAAGACAGGCTACAAGACCTCCGTTATCTCTCAGACATCAAATGCCGTAGCAACATTCATTCAGCATACTGTAGATTTATTCGTACTCGTATATGGAGCAAAGCTTGTGATAGATGGAAGACTGTCCATCGGACAGCTTGTAGCATTCAGGATGCTGGCAGGCAGGGTAAGCGGACCGGTATTAAGACTCGTACAGCTATGGCAGGAATACCAGCAGGCATCGCTATCGGTCAAAAGGATAGGAGATATATTTAATTCGCCTATGGAATTAAAGAACGACAACGTCATACATCGACTTCCTGAATTAAAGGGACGGATAAAATTCGATAATGTAAGATTCCGATACAGGGTGGACGGCTCGGATGTATTGCATAATATATCATTTGAGATTAAGGAGAATAAGATATACGGACTTGTAGGGCGAAGTGGCTCAGGCAAAAGCACAATATCCAAGCTGATACAGAGACTATACATAGCACAGAGTGGAAGGATAACCATAGATGGTATGGATATAGCACTGCTTCCGCCGCAGCTTCTCAGAAGACAGATAGGAGTTGTATTACAGGAGAACTTTATGTTCAATGGAACTGTAGCTGAGAATATATCTATCCATTGTCCGAATACACCTATTGAACAGATTATAGAGACGGCGAAGGTTGCAGGGGCACATGATTTCATAATGGAGCTTGATGAGGGCTACAATACCGTAATAGGTGAAAAGGGCGTTTCGCTATCAGGCGGACAGAAGCAGAGGATAGCCATAGCACGAGCCATAATAAATAATCCTCGTATACTTATATTCGATGAGGCTACATCGGCACTTGATTATGAATCGGAAAGCATTATACAGAAGAATCTTAAGGACATATGTAAGGGCAGGACAGTCCTTATCATAGCACACAGGCTGTCTACACTTTCTCTGGCAGATGAGATCATGGTGATAGACAAGGGAGAGCTTAAGGAGTCGGGAAGTCACGCAGACCTTATGAAGCAGGAAGGATTATATGCGTATCTGTATAACAAGCAGCAGAGAGGAGATGTAGATGGATGAAAAAGTATATAAATAAGCAGATAAAGATACGGGAGAAAAATCTGAGATATGATTTCCTCCCATCTATGATAGAGATTATAGAAAAGCCCTCCAACAGACTTGGTATAGTTATTATGTTCCTTATATTTACAATGATTATAGCGGCTGTTGTATGGGCGGCTGTATGCAAGGTAGATATAGTTGTGACGGCATCAGGAACGGTAATGCCGGAAGGCGGAGTAGCAGTCATAAATGCCGTAACGACCGGGCAGATTGATGAGATATGTATAGACTCAGGAGATTATGTGAGAAAAGGTGACGTGTTATTACGGCTTGACTCAGGAGACGCTGAACGTAATTATACTGAATGTGTATATAATCTTGAAGTGCTTAACCTGCAAAGGGATATATATGGAGAGGTATATGATGCTTTATCAAATGATGAAGGGTACGATAAGGCAATAGAGATTGATATCGAGAAATACGGAGAATACAGTTACATAGCAGAGGCTGTTCTGCTTGAGCATGAGTTGTTCGTAAGTGCACTTGATAAGGTATATTCAAATTCTGATAAGGAGAGTATGAGAAATGAGCAGAAGCTTAAGGTACTTCAGAATATTAACACCTTAGATACCAAGATTGAGGCTGCAAGCTTAAGTCTGGAAGGTGCGGAAAATGAATTGAAGAAATATGAGGTATTGGCACAGGAGGATGGAAAGGTCATACTGACAGATACAATATACGAAGGAATGTTGACAGACAGCAGCATAACATTGGGTTATATAATACCTGTCGATGAGGAGAATATATTTACCGTATATGTGGCAAATAAGGATATCGAGGATATAAACGAGGGAGACCGGGTTGGAGTAAAGCTTGCTGCATATAATGATACTGCTTATGAATATATGGAGGGCGAGGTAGTCTCCATAGGAGATATAGCCTTGAATATGGAGAACGCAGGCTCGGTGTATGAGGTAAAAATCTACATAGAAGGACTTCCTGATGATATAAAGCTTGGACTTGAAGGAAGTTGTGATATAATCATAGGAGAAAGAACAGTGCTTGATTACTTCCTTGAACCATTCAAGGAGGGACTTGATTCAAGCTTGAGGGAGAAGTAAGAAACCGATTGTAAAAGGAGTGTACGAGAAAATGGGATTTGTAAATGAAAGAGTAGAAGAGAAAGATAGAAGAACATTTAAGAATAAATGGGGTAAGCAAATAACACCATCAAAATGGACAATAAACAAAGAAAAAAATGAGATACTGTTTTGTGCCGGAAAAAATAGAGAATCAAATTTTTGCTATGATTTCCTTTTTTATTATGAAGGAGATATTATAGAAATTGCTACTACTAGGAGTGTAAAAGATGGGATTTGCATATGGAGCTTCTTATCAATTTTTGTGCCGTCCAAAATAAATAAATAAATTACTTTTTGATTTAGAAGAGGCATTTAAGGTATATGGTACTACAGGCTCTATATCAAATAAAAAATATGAAATCAAAATTGAAATGTTTGGAGTGAATATTTATGAGCGTTGAAGAAATAATTGATGAATTGTTTTATGAAGTAATAATGTACATTAGTCAATGATGTGAGACCAACTTTAAAAAAAATAAATGATTGGTGTGTTATCTTATAATCACACTACTATTCTTGTTTTGCTTAACAACCTCTTATCTGATGCTTGTATATGTGTCAAGGTTGCGAAGCACCATTACATGGCAAGACCTTGACACATATACA
>JAFTFE010000180.1 GCA_017449765.1 Lachnospiraceae bacterium
TACATACAGTAATGTAGGCTGTGTGGTAGGCGCTACCTATCCCGAGATGGGCAAGGTGCTTCGTAAGCTTATGCCTAAGACCTATATTCTTGTACCGGGATATGGAGCACAGGGCGGCAAGGCAGAGGATTTGGTACATTACTTCAATGATGACGGTCTTGGTGCTATCGTTAATTCATCAAGAGGAATTATAGCAGCATATAAGCAGGAAAAGTATGCATCATTTGGAGAGGAAAACTACGCAGAGGCAAGTCGTCAGGCAGTGGTTGATATGATAGAAGATATCAACAGTGCACTTGGTAAGTGAATTGTTATTTAATAAACAAAAACATAATTGATTTAGATATATGTTGTAAAAAAGGAGCAGCACAAAATGGGTAAAATTAAAATGACTGCTAAGGTTTTAAGGCAGGAAATAATTGCAAGCGATATATTTTCTCTTATATTATCTGCGAAAGATATAGCAGATGAAGCTAAGCCGGGACAGTTCGTAAGTCTTTATTCGGCGGATGGAAGCAGACTTTTGCCAAGACCGATAAGCATATGTGAGATTGATAAAAATGCAGGAACCTTAAGGCTTGTATATAGAGTGGTTGGAGCCGGTACGAAGGAGTTCTCAACACTCAGCTCGGATGATACGATAGACATACTTGGACCTTTGGGTAATGGATTTAAACCTGAGGGTAGCAAGGCAATAATTATCGGCGGAGGTATAGGTATACCGCCTATGCTTGAGCTGTCCAAGCAGCTTGATTGTGAGAAACAGATAGTGCTTGGATTTAGAGATGAAGAATTCTTATCAGAGGAATTTGAGAAGTACGGCACCGTATATAAATCAAGTGATGCCGGTAATATAGGTGTCAAAGGAACGGTTATGGATGCGATTAAGGAGTATGGTGTGACAGGAGATATAATCTATGCCTGCGGACCGCTTCCTATGCTCCGTGCCATATCGGAATATGCACTTGCAAATGGTATAAAGGCACAGCTTTCCATGGAGGAGAAGATGGCTTGCGGTGTCGGTGCCTGTCTTGCATGCGTATGTAACTCAACAGATATAGATGAACATTCGAAGGTTCACAATAAGAGGATATGCAAGGATGGACCTGTATTTTATGCCGGGGAGGTAAAGTTTGATGAATACTAAGGTAAGCATTGCAGGAGTAGAATTAAAGAATCCGATTACAGTTGCTTCCGGAACATTTGGCTCCGGTATGGAATATGATGAGTTCGTGGACTTATCACTGCTTGGTGCGGTCACGACAAAGGGCGTTGCAAATGTTCCGTGGGCGGGCAATCCGACGCCTCGTATAGCGGAAACCTATGGTGGAATGATGAATGCCATCGGACTTCAGAATCCGGGCATAGATACATTCTGTGAGAGGGACATACCATTTCTTAAGACGAAGGATACGAAGATTATCGTAAATGTATGCGGAAAGAGTGAAAGTGATTATGTAGAGGTCGTGGAGCGTCTTGGTGACGAGCCGGTTGATTTGCTTGAGATAAATGTATCCTGTCCTAATGTTAAGGAAGGCGGTATAGCCTTCGGACAAAATCCAAAGGCACTTTATGATATAACCAAGGCGGTGAAGGCGAAGGCTAAGCAGCCGATTATAATGAAATTAAGTCCAAATGTCACTGATATAACAGAGATGGCAAAGGCTGCTGAGGATGCGGGCTCGGATGCACTTTCTCTGATTAATACACTTACAGGCATGAAGATAGATATTAAGAGGAGAGCATTTGCGGTTGCCAATAAGACTGCCGGAGTATCGGGACCTGCGATTAAACCGATTGCAGTACGCATGGTGTATCAGGTGGCAAATGCGGTAAAGCTTCCTATCATAGGTATGGGTGGCGTGGCTTGTGCGGAGGACGCACTTGAATTTATTATGGCAGGCGCTACGGCGGTGGCTGTCGGTACGGCGAATTTCCATAATCCATATGCGACGGTGGAGATTATAAAGGGTATAGAGGAATATATGACAGCTAACGGTGTCAACGATATAAACGAGCTTATAGGTTGTGTTAAATAGCTGTATTATAACGGACATAAGATAATGACTATAAAGATAGATTGCGTAAGGTATGATAATATGTCGGTATTTAATAAAAAGAAAAAATATTATTTCTCTGATGACTCCATAGCATCAGATACGGTTATAGCCTTCGTATTAGGAGGCGTGGCGCTTGTTACGGAGTTATCGGGAGTTATTGCTTCGGTATATACTAAGGGTAATACTCCGAAGCTTTTTGCGATGCTTTATATGTGTGCGTTCCTTCTGGCGTTTTGCGGAGTAATATTTGCGGGACTTGGCTTTAAGGCGCAGGAGGGCGGTGTTAAGAGCAAGAGATGGTCGGTGTTTCTTAATGGTTTTGCTATAGCTTTGCCGGTGGTCGTATTACTTCTTAATTATTTGAATATATAGAGGGGACGATATGGACGAGAGATTTAAAAAACAAATGGATTTTATACTTGAGATTGACAAGTCTAAGGAGATAATAAGACAGACCTATATTTCAAGCGGTTCACGAAAAGAAAATGATGCAGAGCACAGTTGGCATCTGGCGGTTATGGCACTTCTTCTTGCCGAGTATGCGAATGAGGAAATAGATGTATTAAGGACGATGTCTATGGTACTTATTCATGACCTGGTCGAGATAGATGCAGGCGATACTTATGCTTATGATACAGCCGGCTATAAAACCAAGCGTGAGAGGGAACTTAAGGCGGCGGATAGAATATTTAATATATTACCGAAGGATCAGGCAGAATATATGCGCGGACTCTGGGATGAATTCGAGGCCGGTAAGACGCCGGAAGCAAGGTTTGCCAATTCACTTGACAAGACACAGCCGCTTATGCTTAATGATGCGCAGGGTGGAAGGTCATGGAGAGAACATGGCGTTTCAAGGAGCATGGTATCCAAAAGAAATGAGCATACAGCTGACGGCGCATCAGTGCTTGGAGAGTATGTGCAGGAAAAGATTGATAAGAATGTGAAGAATAAAAACCTGATTGATGAGTGAAAACAGACATAATGATTATAAGGAGATAATAAAATGGACGAGGGAGTCAGAGAGCGAATTGAGCTTAGTATAGGAAGGATAAGATTTATCGGCCGTGACGGATGGAATTCAAGGTATAAAGCATTTTTTAAAGAGGTGGCTGAGTTTATTCTTTATGCCTATGATAATATTTCCAAATCAAAAAAGGACACTACGCTTAGCTTTAATGAATTATATGAGATAAACAGTCATTTATACGAGGATATAACTGATGACAATTATATTACAAGTTTTGCGAATCCTGATTATGCGGTTGAATTCTTAGGTGAGGAATTCGGTGGGATTTTATCTTATCTTTATTATGAGATACGTGGTATAATCGCATATCTTTATGAGGACAAGGACGAGGAATTTGCATCTGTCATCGAGCTTTTCCTTGAGGTATATAATATATTCATGGATCAGGAAACCTTACAATACAAATTCGTGCGTGATGCAATTTATTATCATATGTATGACTATGCGGATGTAATGGTTCAAAGGCGCACTTTAGAGACTATAAATCCTGATTATACATTTGCGACAGATATTATTATGAACAGTGATTTGACAGACTTAAGATATCTTTTTAAATACGGCGAATATATAAGTGAGAATGAGACAAGAACGGCGGAATTCCTGAACAAATTAACTGACAAAGAGGTTAAGGCTATGGCAAGAACCTATGTAGACGGATTTGTGAATGGTTTTAAGACTATGGGGATTGACATTACGCCTAAGCGTTCAGTCAATATCAGGTATTCCATAGGTCAGGAGAGAATGGTCAGATATGCTATTAAGATGTTTGAGGAATATAATTTAAAACCTGTCATATTCAGATATGCGGTAAGCAGGATAAACAGGAAGCTTACTATCAGAACAGGATTTATATCTACCTTTGCCAATCAACAATATGAATATGATCACAGGATGGATGAAGCGATATTTACGGATAAAGCTTTCCTTGAGAGAAAGCTTGAGGTTATCGAGGATACCTACAAGAAAAATGCCAAGCTGGCAGAGGAGTACGCCGGACCGGCTGTAATCGAGACCTTTGGAGAAAAGCCGTTCAAGCCTGTTATAAAGGACAATGTTATAAAATTAAATGACAAGCAACGGGAGATAACGCTTGATTATCAGACGAAGTCTGCGAATATAACCAATAAATATATTCCGCGGGATAAATATAGTTTCACGATTATTGCGTATCCGATTCCTGAGATAGGTGATAACTTCGAGGAGATATTTGCAGAGGTTGTCAAGGTCAATACTCTGGATAATGAGCTTTACAAGGATATTCAGACTCATATAATCGACGAGCTTAACAGGGCGGAATATGTTCATGTGCTTGGCACAAACGGCAATAAGACGGATATAAAGGTTAAGCTTCATAAATTAAATAATCCGGATAAGGAGACAAATTTTGAAAACTGTCTTGCAGATGTAAATATACCGCTTGGAGAGGTATTTACATCACCTGTTTTAACCGGAACGAACGGTGTGCTGAATGTAAGTCAGGTCTATCTGAATGATTTAAAATATATAAATCTCTGTATAGAATTCAAAGATGGCAAGATGTACAAATACACCTGTGACAACTTCGAGAAAGAGGAGGATAATCAGAATTATATCAAGGAAAATCTTATGTTTAATCATGAGACACTTCCTATAGGGGAATTTGCAATAGGCACGAATACGGTGGCTTATGTTATGGCACACAAGTATGACATATTATACAAGCTTCCGATTCTCATAGTTGAGAAGATGGGACCGCACTTTGCGGTAGGCGATACCTGCTACAGCTATAGCGAGGATATGAAGCTTTATAATCCTGACGGCAAGGAGATAATTGCGAAGGATAATGAATGTTCGATATTAAGAAATTCCGATGACGAGAGTGAGCGTAGAAAGGCTTACTTTAACTGCCACACTGATATAACTATTCCTTATGAGGAAATTGGAAGTATAGCATCAGTTCATCCTGATGGAACAAAGGTTAATATAATAGAGAACGGAAGATTCGTGCTTCTCGGTACAGAGAAGCTTAATGAGGCTTTTGGATAGAGGAGGATTACGAAATGGATAATAATCAACAGATGAATAGCAATCAGGGTTATAATCAGCAAGGTTATGCACAGCAGCAGGCATATGGTCAGCAACAAGGTTATGCACAGCAGCAGGCATATGGTCAGCAGGGTTATGTTCAACCGCAGTATAATCCGCAGATGCAGCAGAGTTATGTACAGCAAAGCTATGTACAGCCACAGTACAATCAGCAAGTTCAATATAATACACAGATGGCATCACAAGGTTATACACAGCAGCAGATGAACGTACAGCAAGATTATGTTCAGGCGCAATACAGTCAACAGATGGGCGGACAGCAAAATTATGCTCAGCCTCCAAGACCTGACAAGAAAAAAACTAACCCTAATAAGAATAAAAAATCAGGTGATAATTCAGGAAATAAGATATCAGCCGGTTGGATAGTAGTATTGTGTGTTGCAATAATTGTTATAATTGCCGGACTTGCTGCTATAGGTGCTGTTATTCTTAACAAGAAGAAACAGATTGATAATGTGAAGAATGAGAGTATTAGATTAACAAGTGGTAGTTATTCGGTTACATATGGAGAATTGTTTGACAAAGCATTAAGTAATACTAAGTGGATTTATTTTAAAGAAGATGGAGAAAAACTTATACAGGTAAGTGGAGATTATTCTGTAAAAATCAAGCCTGATGAAGATGCTGTTAATGTGCCGTTTGTTGCACAGTTTAATGTAGATGATGGAATTAAATTATCATGTGTATCGGTAAACGGTAGTGTATATTCATTGAGAGATTCTGAAGCATTTATAGATTCTATGTATAATAGATTTTATTCAAGTGCTGATACAGGAAAGAAAGACGATTCGGTCACTAATGCCATAACAGAGTATCCGGGAGAAAATACAGAAACAGCAAGTACGGCGACTGAGTCTGCAACCGAAGCAACAACTGAGAAGACAACTGAAACCACAACCGAAGCAACAACTGAGAAGACAACTGAAACCACAACCGAAGCAACAACTGAAAAAACAACTGAAGCTACGACGGAAGCTCCAACCGAGAAAGAAAGTGAATATGTATTTAAAAACAGCAGTTCATCATATATAAACAAGTCGGATTTAAACGGATTTACATCGGAACAGTGCAGAATAGCAAGGAATGAAATATATGCAAGACATGGAAGACTTTTTGAAGATGAAGCACTTCAGACATACTTTAATTCATGCAGCTGGTACAGTGGATACATAGCTCCTGCTGATTTCAGTGAAAGTGTACTTAATGAATATGAGAAGACCAATCTTCAGACAATTATAGATTATGAGAAAGAGATGGGTTATCGATGAAAAAAACTATTGTTTTAACTATAACCATATTTCTTATACTTTCTTTATTCGGATGTGGAAAGGACGCTCCGAAAAAACTTGATAAAACAAATGATAATACAGAAAGTTCAGAAATTACAGAAGGACAATCATACGGTTCGGATAGCATAGTTGATAATTCTGCAGAAGATGCAGAAGATGAAGAGGCAGATGAAAATAACTATGTCTTATCGGACGAAAAAACTGAGTCTGAAACAGTGCTGTCTGAGGATATGTCAAATGGATTTTTGGTTGTTATAGATGCAGGACATCAGTCGCAGGGGAACTCTGAGCAGGAACCTATCGGCCCGGGAGCAAGCGAGATGAAAGCCAAGGTTTCAAGCGGGACAAGAGGCGTGGTATCGGGACTTGCCGAGTATGAGCTTAATCTCATGGTGGCGCTTAAGCTTCGTGACGAATTAGAGGACAGGGGCTACGAGGTTATAATGGTTAGGGAGACCAATGATGTGAATATAAGTAACAGCGAGAGGGCGGCTGTAGCAAATAATGCGGGTGCAGATGCGTTTATCAGAATACATGCCAACGGTTCGGAGAATTCGTCAGCAAGTGGTGCCATGACTATATGTCAGACCGCTTATAATCCTTATAACAGTGAATATTATGAACAAAGCCGCAGGTTATCAGACTGCGTGCTTGATAATTTAGTTGCTGCAACGGGCTGCAATAAGGAGTATGTCTGGGAGACGGACACTATGAGCGGTATAAACTGGTGTCAGGTGCCGGTAACGATTGTTGAGATGGGCTATATGACTAATCCTGATGAAGATGCACTTATGGCTACGGACGAATATCAGGATAAGATTGTAGAAGGAATTGCTAACGGTATAGATGATTTTTTGATTAAATGATTTTATAAGGAGGCCTTTGCTATGGGAAAAAGAGTTATATGGATAGTGCTTGACAGTGCCGGAGCAGGTGAGATGCCGGATGCTGATAAATACGGTGATAAGGGTGCTGATACCTTTGGACATATATTGAAGGAATATCCTGATGCGAACTTCTCCAATATGGCGAGGCTTGGACTTTACGATATAGATGGAACAAGCTTTAAGAAAAAAAGTAATAAAGACATAATCGGCTGTTATGGCAAGGCAAAGGAAATGTCAAACGGCAAGGACACTACGACAGGACATTGGGAGATGATAGGCTTATATACCAAGATACCGTTTCCGACATATCCAAACGGCTTTCCTAAGGAGATAATAGATGAATTCATAGAAAAGACAGGCTGTGGCGGAATATATGGCAATAAGACGGCGTCGGGTGTTCCGATTATACAGGAATACGGTGACGAGCATATGAAGACAGGTTATCCGATAGTATATACCTCAGCGGATTCCGTGTTTCAGATAGCGGCATCGGAGGAAAAGGTCGGACTTGATAAGCTTTACTCTATGTGTGAGACGGCAAGAGAGATACTTCAGGGTGAGCATAATGTAGGCAGGGTTATAGCCAGACCGTTTGTAACCGGTGAGAATGGCTATGAGCGTACATCGAACAGGCGTGATTATGCACTTGAGCCGGATAGAGATAATGTGCTTGTACATCTTCAGGAGCATAATGTAAAAACCTGCGGTGTGGGTAAGATTGGCGATATATTTGATAATGTTGGTATAGATGAGGGCATTCATACCAACGGTAATACTGACGGTATGAATAAAACCTTAGAGTATATGGATAAGGTTTCTGAAGGCCTCATATTTACAAACCTTGTTGACTTTGATATGAAATACGGACACAGACGAGACGCTCTTGGGTATAAAAATGCACTTGAGGAATTCGATGTATGGCTCGGTGAGAAATTGATACCTAAGATGTCAGATGAGGATATCGTCATAATAAATGCGGATCATGGATGTGACCCGACATTTAAAGGGAGCGACCATACCAGAGAGTATATACCTGTTCTGATATATGGAAAGAACATAAAGCAGGGAGTAAATCTCGGGGTAATTAATTCCTTTGCAGATATAGGAAAGACTATCGAAGAGTATTTGACAGGAGAGGTTGTGACAGATACGAAGTCTATAGGTACAAGTTTTCTTGAAAAGATAATCTGAGTGGGGTTATGAATTATGAGAATGTATGACTTGATTATGAAAAAAAGAAACGGCGGGGTACATAGCAAGGACGAGATAAGATACATAGTTGACGGATTTACAAACGGTGAGATACCGGATTATCAGATGTCTGCGTGGCTTATGTGCGTTTATTATAACGGAATGACTAAGGAGGAAACCTTAGAGCTTACTAATGCCATGGCGGACAGCGGAGACAGGCTTGACTTGTCGCGTATAGATGGAATAAAGGTGGATAAGCATAGTACAGGCGGGGTTGGTGACAAGACTACATTTATAGTTGCACCGATACTTGCTTCTTTAGGTGTGCCGATAGCCAAGATGAGCGGCAGAGGACTCGGACATACGGGTGGCACGATAGATAAGCTGGAAGCGATAGAGGGTTTCAACGTAGCGATATCTGAGGAGAATTTTATAGATAATGTGAATAACATTAAGCTTTCTTTAGTCGGACAGACGGGAAATCTTGCACCTGCCGATAAGAAAATCTATGCACTCCGTGATGTGACAGCTGCAGTTGATAGCCTGCCGCTTATCGCATCAAGTATAATGAGTAAGAAGCTTGCAGCTGGAGCGGATGTAATTGTGCTTGACGTA
Organism: Lachnospiraceae bacterium; assembly: GCA_017449765.1. Classification (GTDB taxonomy): domain Bacteria; phylum Bacillota; class Clostridia; order Lachnospirales; family Lachnospiraceae; genus Coprococcus_C. The sequence continues at coordinate 9,158 of JAFTFE010000180.1, forward strand.
AAATGCGGTTCGGGTGCATTTATGAAGGATGAGAATTCCGCTTTGGCACTTGCTAAGACTATGGTCGATATTGGAAATGGTGCCGGCAGGCGCACTTATGGAATTATAACCGACATGAATGAGCCGCTTGGCTGTAAGGTCGGAAATGCGCTTGAGGTATATGAGGCTATAGAGGTGCTTAAGCTCAAAAATTTGGATAATGTTGACTACGGCATAAGTAGACTTCTTGAGGTATCGCTTACACTTGCTGCATATATGCTGATGGGAGCTTCTTCCGTATCATATGACGAAGCAAGACGTACCTGTGAGGAAGTTATAACGAGTGGAAGGGCACTCGATAAATTTGCAGAATTCGTAGCTGCGCAGGGTGGTAATAAGGATATGATATATAATCATGACAAGCTTCCGAAGGCAAGGTATATAGTGCCTGTATATATGGAAAAAGAGGGATACATAGTTTCCTGTAATACAAGTGAGGTCGGCATGGTTAATCTCATACTCGGAGGTGGCAGGGAGACTAAGGAGAGTAAGATAGACCTGGCTGTCGGTATAGATATAAGGAAGCATATTGGAGATTATGTTAAGGTTGATGAAGTATTTGCATACATTCACGCTGATGATGAGAGTATAATTGAAGAAGCGAAGCAACGACTTATCAATGCGTATAAATTATCTGCTGAAAAGGTAGAACCTGAGAAGATAATCAAGGGAGTCGTGGAGTAATATATAAAGGAATATAATATTTTTTATAGTAACTAAGAAGAATTTTTAAAATTAAATTATATATTGATAAAATAATATTGAAAGTATTATAATTTACCATATTAAAAAAATATAAATATGAAGAAAAGAGGATAATTATGAGAGCTGCAATTATAATGGGTTCAACCAGCGACCTGCCTAAGATGGAGGCTGCTGTCGAGATACTTAAGGAGTATGGAGTTGCTGTAGATGTGAGATGTCTCTCGGCACACAGAGCACATGCCGGACTTTCAGCCTTTATTGAGGAGGCTAATTCAAACGGAACAGAGGTTATCATAGCTGCTGCGGGGATGGCTGCGGCACTTCCGGGAGTCGTTGCTTCACAGACCGTAATTCCCGTTATTGGTGTGCCTCTTTCGGGCGCGACACTCGATGGTATGGATGCACTTTATTCGATAGTTCAGATGCCGTCGGGAATACCTGTTGCTACGGTTGCCATAAACGGCGGAAAGAACGCAGCATATCTTGCTTTACAAATTATGGCGATAAAGCATGATGAGATTAAGGACAAGCTTATTGATTACCGCAGGGAGATGGAAGAAGCAGCCATGAAGGCAAATGAAGAGGTTATAGCGAAGTTTTCATAAAGAAGGATAAAGTTAGCAAAACACTTAGGCAGGTTAGTGTAAAAGCTAACCTGCTTTTAATTGAGGAGGAAAAGGTGAAAGGTTTAAATGACAGACAATCAGAGGCGTGCTGCTATACAGACGGACCGCTTCTTATATTGGCGGGAGCAGGCTCGGGAAAAACAAGGGTTATAACACACAGGATTGCATATCTTATAGACGAGATAGGGGTAAATCCGTATAATATTCTTGCGATTACATTTACGAATAAGGCGGCAAATGAGATGCGGGAGAGAGTGGATAACCTCGTAGGCTATGGCGCAGAGAGTGTATGGGTAAGTACATTTCATTCCATGTGTGTAAGGATACTCAGGAAGCATATTGACAAGATTGGTGGTACGAAGGATTTTTCAATATATGATACGGATGAGCAGAAGGTCGTTATGCGCGAGGTTATAAAATATCTTAACCTTGATTCGAAGCTGTATCCTGAGAGAGCGATGATAGCAGCTATATCAAAGGCGAAGGAAGACTATATGTCGCCGGATGATTACGAGAAGACTCATGCGACGAGCTTCCGTGACCAGCAGATTGCAGCGATTTATCGCGAATACCAGAAGAGGCTTAAGAGCAATAACGCTCTTGATTTTGATGATTTAATATATCAGACTATTTTTTTATTTGAGACAAATCCTGATGCACTTTCTGAATATCAGGAGAGATTTAAGTACATAATGGTGGATGAGTACCAGGATACAAACCATTCACAGTTTGTGCTTGTCAAGCAGCTTGCGGCAAAGTACAGGAATCTGTGCGTGGTAGGTGATGACGACCAGAGTATATACAAATTCAGAGGTGCAAACATCTACAATATACTTAATTTTGAGAATGAGTATCCTGAGGCGAAGGTTATAAAATTAGAGCAGAATTACCGCTCGACTTCAAATATACTAAATGCTGCCAACGGTGTAATAGCGAACAATGAGGGCAGAAAGGAAAAGAAACTTTGGACCGACAAGGACGAGGGTAAAAAGGTTACATTTACCAGATATGCCAACGAATATGACGAGGCTGAGAAGGTGGCTATGAAGATTCGTTCGCTGAACAGACAGGGAGCAAGCTTCAACGATATAGCAATTCTTTACCGTACCAATAATCAGTCACGTGTATTTGAGGAAAAACTTATATATGATAATATTCCTTATAAGCTGTATGGCGGAACTAATTTCTATTCGAGAAAGGAAATCCGTGATGTAGTAAGCTATCTTAAGATATTGGTGAATTCCAATGACGACACTGCCGTAAAAAGAATTATAAATGTACCAAAGCGTGGAATAGGAGATACAACAGTCGGTAAGATTAATGATTTTGCTATAGATAATGGCATTAATTTCTATGATGCTTTGCTTGATATAGAGGAAGTTCCGGGCATGTCACGTTCGGCAGAAAAGATAAGAAAGTTCGTGTCTTTAATTGAAGGATTAAAGGATATGCTTAATACCGAGGGAACATTTATAAGTGAAGTGTACGATGCATTGATTGAGAAGACAGGCTATGTGACAGAGCTTGAGGCAGAAGGAACTGATGAGGCGAGAGCAAGAATTGAGAATATCGAAGAGCTTAAGAATAAGATTGTAAAATATGAGGAAGAAGCAGAGTATCCAAACCTTACCGAGCTTCTGGAGGATATATCTTTAGTTGCGGATGTCGATGAGGGTGATGAGGATGGCGAGAAGGTCACGCTTATGACACTTCATAGTGCAAAGGGATTGGAGTTTCCTTATGTATTTATCGGTGGTATGGAGGAAGGATTATTCCCGAGTCAGATGTCGATTGATTCCGATGACCCTGATGCTGTCGAGGAGGAGAGAAGACTCTGTTATGTGGGTATAACCAGAGCCATGGATGAGCTTTATCTGTCAGGGGCTGCCCAGAGGATGCTCAGAGGAAATACTGTTTATTCTGATGTATCAAGATTTATTAAGGAGATACCCGGGGATTATATGGAATCAGACATGGGAAGAGGATTGGCAGAGCCGGCAAGTCCTTACAGTGTTAATGCCAATAAGTCTTATAATAAGTTGGGCGTTGGAAAGCAGGTAACCAATATCGGCTTTGGTAGGCCGAAGACCGTGCAAAATGATTACGGCAGAAATAATCCTTATTCCAAGGCATATTCATCGACAAACCCATCGGCTAATCCCGGATTTGGAAAGGCGTTTCCTATGGGAACCTCAGGCGGTAATACCTATGCTGTAGGAGATGAGGTACGGCATATAAAGTTTGGCAAGGGTGTCGTTACAAAGGCTGTTCCTGCCGGAAATGATATGGAGATAACCGTTGATTTTGAAAGAGCGGGCGAGAAGCGGATGTTCGCATCATTGGTTAAAATGAAAAAATTATAATAAGCGCTTTCGTGCTTGCCTGACTAGCATATTTATGATATAATGAGCGTTAGTAAGCTTGGGACAGGCATTTGATGTCTGAGGCTGACGACGAATGGCGAGATTAAAATATATGAAAGGGTGGTATATCTTTATGAGAAACTATGATGAGATTAAGGTAGTACAGAAGGATGAATGTGTAGAGGATGCTAAGAATGCATTTTTAGCTATTGCACTTATAGTTGGTATAGTTACTATAATAGTAGGTATCTGTGTAGCAGTTTACAAGTATCTTACACCGGATTATCTTGATGATTTTGATGATTTCGATGATGATTTTGATGACAGCTTCTTCGACGATGACGACGAGGAGGAAGCTCCTGCTGAGGAGAAGAAGGAAGAGGAGTAATCCTATATAGAGATACTTTAATTTAATAAGGACTTTACCGCAGGAAGATAATAAATTATCTTCCTGTTTTTCCTTAATTAATTGCAGAAATTTTTTTAAAAAAGTTGTTGACAATAATACCCTGTTATAATATAATATGTCTTGCGTCAAGCGATGGGATACATAAAATCGTTTAGCATAAAGATTCCATCGGGGTGTGGCTCAGCTTGGCTAGAGCGCCTGATTTGGGATCAGGAGGTCGCAGGTTCGAATCCTGTCACCCCGACTAACTTAACACTTATATGCATATATCATGCGGGTGTAGTTCAATGGTAGAACACTAGCCTTCCAAGCTAGATACGTGGGTTCGATTCCCATCACCCGCTTTTTATTTTCGCAAATTAAATATTGTGAAAATCAAATGTGTCCGTAGCTCAGCTGGATAGAGCAACGGCCTTCTAAGCCGTGGGTCGGGGGTTCGAATCCCTTCGGGCACATTTCCTTTTTTATGGTGGGTATGGCGCAGTTGGCTAGCGCGCCAGATTGTGGCTCTGGAGGCCGAGGGTTCGAGTCCCTCTATCCACCCTATATATAAGTAGATTTACTTATATCCTCTCGGGATATCCCGATTATGCATATTGGGCTATCGCCAAGCGGTAAGGCACAGGACTTTGACTCCTGCACTCGTTGGTTCGAATCCAACTAGCCCAGCTAGTTACAAATATATATGGGCCACTAGCTCAGTCGGTAGAGCACTTGACTTTTAATCAAGTTGTCGGGGGTTCGATTCCCCCGTGGCTCACTAAAAAAATATAAGGGTTTCAGGAATAAATCCTGAAACCTTTTGATTATGCGGATATGGCGGAATTGGCAGACGCGCCAGATTTAGGTTCTGGTGGGAACACCCGTGCAGGTTCAACTCCTGTTATCCGCA